>NZ_JBXGGI010000101.1:0-16939 GCF_056854775.1 Mannheimia sp. | reverse complement strand
TGCTCTCCCAACTGAGCTAATCGCCCGTTGTTGTGGAAGTGAATTATAGAGATTTTTGCTCTTTCGTCAAACGCTTTTTGCTCTTTTTACCCTGTTTGCTGATTTTTTGCCCCAGAAAATCAATTTTTTACTATTATTCATCCCCAAGAGTAGTAAAATAGACAAGTTTTCCCTTTAAAAATAATGATTAGGCAAATATAAAATGAAAATTGAAACCCTCTTCCCTTTAGATCCAAATGTAAAAGTTCGTACTCGTTTTGCACCAAGTCCAACTGGTTATTTACACGTTGGAGGTGCTCGTACTGCACTTTATTCTTGGCTATATGCAAAACACAACAACGGCGAATTCGTATTACGCATTGAAGATACCGATTTGGAACGCTCAACCCCTGAAGCAACGGCAGCTATTCTGGAAGGAATGGAATGGTTAAACTTAGCTTGGGAACACGGACCTTATTTTCAAACAAAACGCTTTGATCGCTATAATGAAGTTATTGACCAAATGATTGAAGCAGGGACAGCTTATCGCTGCTACTGCTCAAAAGAGCGTTTGGATGAATTACGCAATACGCAAGAAACAAATAAAGAGAAGCCTCGCTATGACCGCCACTGTTTAGGCGAACATTCACACGCCAGTGATGCTCCACACGTTGTACGCTTTAAAAATCCGCAAGAAGGTTCAGTAATATTTGATGATGCCGTGCGTGGTCGTATTGAAATCAGTAACAGTGAATTAGATGACTTAATTATCCGCCGTACAGATGGCTCACCAACTTATAATTTCTGTGTGGTTGTTGATGACTGGGATATGGGGATCACTCACGTTGTTCGTGGTGAAGATCATATCAATAACACGCCTCGCCAAATTAATATTTTAAAAGCACTTGGAGCACCTATACCAACTTATGCTCACGTTTCAATGATCAACGGTGATGACGGTCAGAAGCTATCCAAACGCCACGGTGCAGTGAGTGTAATGCAATATCGTGATGATGGTTATTTGCCCGAAGCATTAATCAACTATTTAGTACGTTTAGGCTGGGGACACGGCGATCAGGAAATTTTCTCTCGTGAAGAGATGATTGAATTATTTGATATTCACTCTGTGAGCAAATCAGCAAGTGCGTTCAATACTGAAAAATTACAATGGTTAAACCATCACTATATCCGATCTCTTGATCCAAATTATGTCGCAAAACACCTTGAATGGCATATGAATAACCAAGGTATTGATTTTAGTAACGGTCCAGCTCTTGCGGAAATTATTCCTGTGTTGGGCGAACGTTGTAAAACATTAAAAGAGATTGCTGAAAGTAGCCGCTATTTCTACCAAGAATTTGAAGCTTATGATGAAAAAGCCGCTGCTAAAAACTTCAAGGCTGAAGCGGTTGCACCACTTGCAAAATTATTGGAAAAATTGACCGCTTGTAATGATTGGAGAGTTGAAAACATTCACGAGGCGATGAACCAAACAGCTACTGAACTTGAAATTGGTATGGGTAAAGTTGGGATGCCATTCCGTTTAGCAGTAACAGGCTCAGGACAATCTCCTTCTATGGATATTACAGCTAAATTAGTGGGTAAAGAGAAAACCTTAGCTCGCCTTGAAAAAGCAATTAAATTCATTCAAGCGAATAGCTAGTTTTTAATCAATTAGCTTTATCATCAGCTAAAGCCATTGACATATTCAGGCGGAAAGCATATTATTCCGCCCATATCGGGGGTATAGCTCAGTTGGGAGAGCGCTTGCATGGCATGCAAGAGGTCATCGGTTCGATCCCGTTTACCTCCACCAAATTTATTATCGCATCAACAGAAATGTTGATGCGATTTTTCTTTTTATCTATATTAAATCAAACATTACCTGCCAGTTTTAGCATTTCTTCCGCGTTGGCTAATACCGCTTCGGTAATTTTACTTCCGCCTAATAATCGAGCTAAGGCTTGAACACGCTCATTTTTAGATAGCAATGTCATCTGCGTTTCAGTTTGGTTATTTTCAACATATTTTTGAACATTAAAATGCTGATTACCATAACTTGCTACTTGTGGTAAATGGGTAACACATAAAACTTGGCATTTTTTGCCTAATTCACGTAATAATTTACCCACAGTGGTTGCAGCCGAGCCACTAATGCCCACATCAACTTCATCAAAAATAATGGTTGGTGTGGAGAGCTTATTCGCCGTTAATACCTGTACTGCCAAAGAAATACGGGAAAGTTCCCCCCCCGATGCAATTTTAGCTAACGGTTGAGCTTGTTGCCCTAAGTTGCTCCGCAAGTTAAATTCAACGAAATCCGCACCATTTGGCGAGAGTTTCTCAATATTATGCTCTACTTTAATGAAAAATTCGCCATTCTCCATCGCTAAATGCTTAATTTGTTTTGTAACTTGTTGAGCCAGCTTATTAGCTGCTTCTGTTCGTTTTTGATAAATTTCTTCTGCTAATACTAAACATTGCTGATGAGCTTGTTTTTCATCTTGAATAAGCTGCTCTTCATTATCTTCAAAATCAAGTAATGCTTGTAATTCGCTCTTCAGTTTTGAATGGTGTCGCCATAATTCATTCGCTTGAATATGGTGCTTGCGAGCAAGAGAAATTGCTTGAGCAATGCGATTATCTAACTCGTGTAATAATTCCGGATCTTGTTCGATTTTACTTGCTAATTGTGTTACTTCAGAACTCGCTTCTTGCACCTGAATAAGAGCTTCATTGAGCATATCCAACACACTTTGGTAGTGGCTATCTACTTCCACTAAATTTTCAGCATTGCGTATTGCTTTATAAATCAAATCGTTTGCGTTGATTTCATCATTACTTAGCAGATCCATTATTTCATCTGAAAGCTCAGTTAGCTCTTCGGAAGAGGAAAGAACATTATATTTTTCTTCCATTTCTTCAAATTCATTTTCTTTAATCGCAAACTCATCTAATTCTTCAACTTGATATTGCAATAGTTGCTTACGAGCTTCATTTTCTTGGCATTGCTGCTGAAAGTTTTTTACCTGCTTATTAAGCCCTTTCCAAGCACCATATTGTTTTGCCATTTTAATTAATAAAGGCTGTACAGCAGCATAGTTATCGACAATCTCAAGCTGATATTCCTGTTTTAATAATAGCTGAGGAGCGTGCTGACCATTTAAATGAATAAGGTATTGCCCAAGCTCCCGTAGTTGTGAAACAGGTAACGCTCGATTATTAACAAATGCTTTTGAACGCCCATCAACATTAATCATACGGCGTAAAATACATTCTTGAGGATTATCTTCATCAAGCAGTTCGTGTTCTTCTAGCCATAAATAAGCCGGGCTATTTTTTTGCATCAAAAAAGTTGCAGTAATATCAGCTTTATCTGCCCCATTACGGATCATTCCACTTTCTGAACGGTAGCCTAAGCATAATCCTAACGCATCGATAGCAATAGATTTACCCGCCCCTGTTTCACCGGTAATCACTGACATTCCCTCATTTAGTTCAAGAACAAGATGGCGGACAATAGCAAAATTATTGATAGTAAGTTGAGTTAGCATACTATACCTTACACAAATTAACTGTATAGGTATATAGTACAACTGTTTTTTTGAACAGTAAAGAGAAATAAATAAAAAAACTGTGAATTTACACAGTTACAAGCGGTCGTTTTTTAGCAAAAATTTGTAAAAGAAAAAGAAAAAGAAAAAGACGAACATTATTGTTCGTCTTTTCAATCATTCATCTAAATTAGATAAAAATTTCTTGCTGAACTTGATAACCCTGTGGGATTTGTTGCTTATCTTCAAAGGTTACAAATTCCCAAGCATTTTCATTTGCAAGCACTGCACGCAGTAATTTGTTATTCAAGCCGTGCCCTGATTTATAAGCGGTAAGCTCACCAAGAATATTGTAGCCACACATATATAAATCACCGATTGAATCTAACATTTTATGACGTACAAGCTCATCTTTAAAGCGTAGGCCGTTTTCATTGAGAATTCGGTAATCATCTAACACAATTGCGTTATCTAAGCTACCACCTAATGCTAGACCAATGGACTGAAGGTATTCAACATCTTTCATAAAGGTGAATGTTCTTGCACGACTTAATTGTTGAATGAAATTCTGAGCTGAAAAATCCATTGAATAGCTACATACATTCTTCGAGATTAGTGGGTGCTTAAAGTCAATCGTGAAATTAAGTTTAAATCCTTTATCATAAGGTTTTAATTCTGCCCATTTATCACCTTCTTCAACGCGAACGGTTTCTTTAATGCGAATAAATTTTTTCGGTGCATCTTGCTCTTCAATACCAGCATCTAATAATAAATAGATGAATGGGCTTGAACTACCGTCCATAATTGGAATTTCAGGAGCATCTATCTCAATAATGACATTGTCTAAGCCTAATGCTGACATCGCCGCATTCAAATGCTCTACGGTTGAAATACGCACGCCATCATCATTTACCATACAAGTACATAATTGTGTATCACGAATAGAGTCTGCACTTGCAGGGAAATAAACTGCAGGCTCTAAATCAGTACGGGCATAAATAACACCTGTATTAGCCGGTGCAGGGCGTAACGTTAAAGTTACTTTTTTACCGCTGTGCAAGCCAATACCTGTTACTTTTGCTGCTTGTTTTAATGTTCTTTGTTTAATCATAGTTTGTCCTTACTTTCCAAATTTTGGAAGTTATTGACTATTTCTCATAAAACCCGGAATTGAACTTGGGTTAAAAATTTGTGTTGAGTCTACCGATTGTGGCTTTGGTGCTACAGGTTGTTGAACTTGTTGCTGACCAAATTGGTTAGGCTGATTATAACCTGATGGCTGTGTAAATCCCGGCTGTGGTGCTACTTGTGGTTGTTGAGGCTGAGCCACTTGTTGTTGATGCATTTGATGTGCATATACAGGTGGTGCTTTTGGCATATGTAATGCTTCTTCCGGCTGACCAATACCTGTTGCTACAAGAGTTACGCTCACTTTACCATCCATTTCAGGGTAGTAGTTACAACCAAATACAATTGCAGCATCTTCAGACGCAAAGCCATAAATTAAATCCATCATAGCATAAACTTCTTCTAATAAGAAATCTGTTCCTGCACTGATGTTAATCAACATACCACTTGCACCTGAAATATCTACATTTTCAAGTAATGGGCTTGAAATAGCATCATTCATTGCTTTTTCTGCACGACCTTCACCGACTTCGCCTTCAGCAAAGCCGGTACCGATCATCGCGTGCCCTTTGCCAGACATAACAGTGCGTACATCAGCAAAATCCACGTTAATATCGGCACCGGTAGAACCACCCGAACTGGTAATCATATTAGTGATACCTAGTACACAGTTGCTTAATACATCATTTGCTGCTGCAAATGCATCTACAGCTGTTGTTTGTTTACCTAAACCACGTAATTTATCATTAGGGATGATAATTAGAGAATCAACATATTGAGAAAGTTCCTTAATACCTTGATCGGCAAAACGCATACGGCGAGGACCTTCAAAGCGGAAAGGTTTAGTTACAACCCCAACGGTCAAAGAGCCTTGCTCTTTTGCAATTTGAGCAACAACCGGTGCAGCACCTGTACCTGTACCACCACCCATACCAACTGCGATAAAGGTCATATTTGCACCTTTTAATGCATTAGCGATCGCTTCACGGTCTTCTTCAGCTGCTTGTTTACCGACCATAGGGTCAGCTCCTGCACCTAAACCTTTAGTTGTAGCTGCACCAATTTGAATGGTTTGGCGTGTTGTTCTTTTTCTTAATACTTGAGCATCCGTATTTACATCAAAGAATTCAACACCTTTAATATCATCGGCAGAACGCGACATTCTGTCTACAGCGTTACCGCCACCGCCGCCAACACCCACTACCTTAATGATAGCATCTTGCGTTTGTTCAATAATAGGTTCAAACATTTTTATCTCCCTGCGTGTTATATAACACTATTAAAATTTTGATTTGAAGAAATCGATAATTTTCTTGGTACCACGACCAATTGGTGCAAAGATATCTTCATTAGAATCTGTACTTGTACTCTGTTCAGTATAATTATAATGGCTATACTGCAAAAGCCCTAATGCCGTTGCATACTGAGGTTTATTCACATAATCGGTTAAACCTGTAATATTGAGTGGATAACCAACACGCACTTGTGAACCAAAAATAGACTTAGCACATTCTACAATATCTTCAATTTGTGAGCCACCGCCTGTAATTACCACACCGGCAATTAATTCTTGTTTTATCCCTTTTTGGAATAATTCATTGCGTAGTTGTGTGAGTTCATCTTCAACTACTTTTAATAAATCGTTGTAACATTGTGATGTTACCGTTGCAACTTGAGCACGAGTGAAAGTTCTTGCCATACGTCCACCCAATCCTGCAACCTCAATTTTTTTATCTGCATTATGGGTTGGAGGCGAAATTGCACTTCCATAAGTTACCTTAAGGCTTTCGGCTTCTGGGCGGGAAGTAGTAAATACACGGGCTAAATAATCAGTAATATTATTACCTGCAAATGGAATAACTTTACTGTATCTTAACGCTCCATCAGTATAAACCAATACATCCATCGTACCGCCACCAATATCAATTAAGCAAACACCCAACTCTTTTTCATCTTCTGTTAAGACTGAATAGCTTGATGCAAGTCCTGAAAATACCACTTGATCGACTTTTAATTTTGCGTGTTCAACTGCATTTTTTAAATTTTTAAGCCACGCTTGATGACAAGCAATTAGATGAGCCTGAACCTGTAAACGCATACCTGATAACCCGATTGGGTTTTTAGTTGCAGGCAATCTATCTACGTGATATTCCTGTGGAATCATATGTAATGTTTCCAAACCATCTTGTAATTTAATTGCTTTTGCCATATCAACGGCACTTTCAATATTATCTTGAGTAACAACACCGCCCGATAATGTTGATGAGCCAGCTTCATTTAAGCCAACAATATGTTGTCCTGAAATCGCAAGGGTTACGCCCATAATTTGACAATCTGCAATAGATTCTGCTTGTTCAATCGCTCGTTGAATGGAATTAACGGCAGCATCAAGATCGATTACACCACCACGATCAACGCCTTTAGAAGGGCAAACGCCTGCTCCCATTACATTAATCACACCATCAGGTAATACTTCGCCAACAACGGCAACCACCTTTGATGTGCCAATATCGAGACCTACGATAATTTTTGATTCTGCTGCTTTCGTCATATTATTTTATATTCACTAAACGTTTAATTTTTTATAGGGCTAAATCCAACTGCCGCACCGTGCGGATAACGCAAATCAACATAAGCTAATCGATTACCCTCAGGAATATTAATTTCAGGGAAAATCGTTACAAAACGATCAATTTTAGAAGTCCATTCTCCCCTACCTAATCGCAATTCTACTTGATTAGATAGTTTAATCGTCCAAGACCCCCTATTATCCACCGACACAGAGATCAAATCTAATTTACGGGCATTTAAATCAGCTCGAATCTTATTCCAAGCCTCTAATACATTTTTACCCTGTGAATCTGGTCCATATAATAAAGGCAAACCGTTTTTATCTAATCTATCTTTCGGTAAACTAAATACTACACCCTGTTCCGAAACAAAATTAACATCGTTCCATACCGCAACAGGTTTATGCTCTAACAATGTAATACTTAAACGATCAGGATAAAGTTTACGAACGACCACATCTTTGACCCAAGGAATAGATAAAAGTTTATCTTTGACCTCTTGAATATCTTGCCCAAAATATCCTTTTAGAGCAGGTTCTCCAGATAAAGTTTCACGAATATCCGCATTTGTTGTAAATTGTGTTTTATGGGTCAATGCATAGGCTCGAATAGGGGCTTTATCCCAACTTTCAAGTATGTTTTGCCAGTTACTATATACACCAAATAGAAATAGTGTACATAATAACACAATTAATGGTTTAATGAATACTAACCATTTACGAGAAGAAACCGAAGTTTTTGGATTAATAACATTAAAACGCACATTTGTGCTGTTTTTCTTGCGGAAAATCCCCATTAAGCACTTAACTCCAATACACGCTCAACTAATGCTTCAAATGAAATCCCCACCGTTGCTGCTGATTTAGGGAAAATACTATGGCTTGTCATACCCGGATTAGTATTAACCTCCACCAAACGGAATTTGCCGTTACCATCTTCCATCACATCAATACGACTCCAACCTCGACAACCAACCACATCATAAGCAGCTTTTACTAATTGTGCGACTTCAGCTTGGCGTTCATCGTTCAAGGCTGGTACAACATATTGCGTATTATCTGACACATATTTTGCGTGGTAGTCATAAAATTCACCGTCCGGGATCACTTGAACCGCAGGCAGAACTTGACCATCTAACACCGGTACAGAGTATTCATTACCGGCTAAAAATTCTTCTACTAATACAATAGAATCAAATTTTAACGCCTCTTGAATGGCTGGCTCTAACTCTTCTCTGGTTTTTACTTTAAAAACACCTACACTTGAACCTTCACAAGAAGGCTTTACGAATACAGGTAAACCTAATTTTGCAATAATTTGATCGAAATCGACCGCTTGTCCACGCTGAACCACAACCATATCTGCTGTAGGTAAACCGACCGCATTCCATAATAATTTGGTACGGAATTTATCTAAGGTTACCGCTGATGCCATCACGCCACAACCTGTATAAGGAATTCCCATTTGCTCCAATGCCCCTTGTAGGACACCATTTTCGCCAATGCCACCGTGTAAAATATTAAATACACGCTGAATGCCTTTTTCTTTTAATTTTTCAATCGGGAATTCTTTGGTATCAATACCTTCAACGTCATAACCTAAACTTCTCAATGCTTCTGTTACTGCTGCACCTGAATTAAGAGAAACCTCACGCTCTTGCGAAACACCACCAAATAACACTGCAATTTTTTCGTTTTTAATGCTCATTTTAAATCCTTATGCTTTCCAACTTTCTGCTAAACCACGCGAGATACGACTTACACTACCTGCACCCTGTGCTAAGATTAAATCACCGTCTTGAATAATTTGATCTAATACTTCACCGAGTTGTTCGGTATCTGACACTAAAATAGGATCAACTTTACCCAAATTACGGATTGAACGAGCTAGGGCTTTACTGTCTGCTCCAACAATTGGCGATTCACCAGCTGCATAAACATCTAATAAAATCAACGCATCAACTTTAGAAAGCACTTGAACAAACTCATCGAATAAATCACGAGTACGAGAATAACGGTGAGGCTGGAATACCATCACTACACGTTTACCCTCCCAACCTTGACGAGCCGCTTGAATGGTTACATCTACTTCTGTTGGATGATGACCGTAATCATCAACTAACATAATTTTACCGTTAGGACGAATAAATGAGCCGAGCTGATCAAAACGACGACCTGCACCTTGGAAATCTGCAAGAGCAGCTAAAATTGCTTCATTTCCAATGCCTTCTTCTTTAGCCACAGCAAGTGCTGCTGTTGCATTTAATGCATTATGTGTACCCGGCACGTTAAGCAATACATCAATACGTTCGCCACTTGGGCAAACAACCGTATAATGCCCCTGAAAACCTGTTTGTTGGTAATCTTCAATACGATAATCTGCTTTTTCACTAAAACCATAAGTAATCACTTGACGACCAACACGAGGAGCAATTTCCATTACAGTTGCATCATCTGCACACATCACAGCTAAACCGTAGAATGGCAAGTTACGCAGAAAACGCACATAAGTATCTTTCATTTTTTCAAAATCGCCACCGTAGGTGTCCATATGATCCGGTTCGATATTGGTTACCACCGATACCATTGGTTGCAAGTGTAAGAAAGAAGCATCGCTTTCATCAGCCTCAGCAATTAAATAACGGCTTGCCCCTAGATGTGCATTTTTGCCGGCTGATTTCACCAAACCACCGTTTACAAAGGTCGGATCTAATTTTGCCTCTGTATAAATCATTGAAATCATTGCCGTTGTGGTTGTTTTACCGTGTGTGCCTGCAATCGCAATGCCGTGTCTAAAACGCATAATTTCTGCTAACATTTCCGCACGACGAATAACAGGAATTCTAGCTTCACGTGCCGCAATAATTTCCGGGTTAGTTTCATCAATGGCGGTTGAAACTACCACCACGCTTGCACCTGAAATATTTTCTGCTTGATGCCCGATAAACACTTTTGCCCCTGCTGCCGATAAACGTTGTGTTACCACTCCATCAGCAATATCCGAACCTGAAATTTGGTAACCTTCATTAAGCAATACTTCTGCAATTCCGCTCATACCGGCACCACCAATCCCAATGAAGTGGATCTGGTTTACACGACGCATTTCTGGCACTAACTTTTTAACTTTATCCTGGAAATTTTTCATTTCTAATCCTACTATTTACTTTGTAAGCGGTTAAATTTTTCGAAAATTTTGCAAAAAACTGTAAAAATTTGACCGCTTGCATCCAACTAATTTGCTTCTTGAATAATCACCTCTGCCACACGTTGTGCCGCAGTTGGCGTTGCTTTTGCTCTGGCTCGCATTGCCATATCTAATAATTTTTGGCGATCGGCAATAAGTGGCTGTAAGGCATTTAACAATGATTGAGGATTAAAATCTACCTGCTCAATAATCACTGCTGCCCCAGCCTCCGCTAAGTAATTTGCATTCAAAAATTGTTGCCTATCTTTATGCTGGAACGGCACAAAAATAGCTGGCAAACCGACCGCGGCAATTTCACAAACAGTTAAAGCCCCCGAGCGGCAAATAACTAAATCCGCCCATTCATAGGCTGCCTTCATATCATCAATAAATTCTGAAGCGATACCATTACCCGTTTGTTGATAAACGTCCTCAATACCGGCTAAATTATCCTTACCCACTTGGTGGCTAATAAACACATTATTACCCAACACTTTTGCGACTTCCGGCACAGTTTGGTTAATCACTCTTGCCCCTTGACTGCCGCCCATCACTAAAATATTAATAGGATAGCCTCGTTCCTTAAAACGCTCGTTTGGCAAAGGTAAAGCGGATAAATCTTCACGCACCGGATTACCAACCACTTCCGCATCATTAAACGCCGTTGGAAAAGCTTGTAATACCTTACGGGCAATTTTTGAAAGCCATATATTAGTTAAACCCGCTACCGCATTTTGCTCGTGTAAAATTACCGGTACACCGCATAATTTTGCTGCGATACCGCCTGGTCCGGAAACATAGCCTCCCATACCTAATACAGCATCCGGTTGATAGTTTTTAATGATTTTTCGAGCTTGCATCACAGCTTTAAAGATCGCAAAAGGGGCTTTTAATAATGTCCCTAACCCTTTGCCACGCAAGCCGGAAATTTCGATAAAATCAATATCTATGCCGTGTTTTGGCACAAGAGTGGCTTCCATTCTATCTTTCGTGCCGAGCCAGCGGATTTGCCAGCCTTGTTTTTGTAGCTCTCTCGCTACCGCAATTGCAGGAAAAACGTGTCCGCCGGTACCGCCTGCCATCACTAATAATTTTTTAGCCATTTTTAACTCTTTTTAATAGGAAAACGTATTATTCTACTTGATTTATCTCTTTTTAAGTAAATACAAGCGGTTAAAATTCTTTATTTATTTGCAATTTTTAAATCAGAATAGCTTGTACTACACACTTTTGATTTTAGCGTGCCCAATTCGCTCAGCTCTGTTTTCGTGATCGATTCTCAGCAATACTGCAATCGCAATCGACATAATCACCAAACTTGATCCACCATAGCTCACTAAGGGGAAGGTTAAACCTTTGGTTGGTAGTAACCCCGATGCTACACCTAAATTTACAAAACCTTGCAAGAAAATCCAAATCGCAATACCAAATGCCATATAGCCTTTAAAGCGTTCTTCTAAAATTAAAGACTCTTTGCTGATTTTTAAGGCTCGAACCGTTAATAATATCAATAAAAGAACAATACAAAGAATGCCGAAAAAGCCAAATTCTTCACCCACAACTGCCATAACAAAGTCGGTATGAGCTTCCGGTAAATATTCTAATTTTTGGACTGAATTTCCTAAACCTTGCCCCCAGAATTTACCTTGCCCGAATGCCATTTGTGAATTAGAGAGCTGGAAACCATCTCCATACGCATCGGCAAATGGATCCATAAAAGAAGTAACACGTTTTAGACGATATTCAGAAGTCAAAATCAGCACCGCAAACAATACTGTTCCAACCACACCTAAAAACATAAACTGCATTATTTTTGCACCCACAATAAACAGCATCGAAAATGTGAGCACAAATAATACAAAGGTACTTCCCAAATCAGGTTGTAAAATTAAGAGAAAACCGAATACAAATAAAATTACCGCAGGTCGCCAAAAACTGGCTTTTTCCTTACGGATTTCATCATATTTACGCACATAAAAGCTGGCAAAATAGCAAATTACTGCTAATTTTGCTAATTCCGCAGGCTGGAAATTAAGAATACCCAACGGAATCCAACGCACCGCACCATTAATCGATCTACCGAAAATTAATACTGCAATCAAAAAACTAATGGCAATAAAAAATAATGCAACATTATATTTTTCCCATTTTTCGACAGGAATTTGTACAAAAATATAGCAAAAAATAATTGAGGCAATAATATACAAACCATCACGAATGGCAAAATAGAATGGATCGTCATTAAGCCTTGTACTGACAGGGATAGAAGCGGACGTAACCATCACAAATCCAATAACCAGTAACCCTAAAAATAACCAAATTAGAGTTCTATCATAAAGCGAATTAGAAGGGGTTAGTCTGACCCATTTATCCCATTCTGTTTTAAATTTTTCTAACATTATGCTTCTTGTCCTTGTACCAACGAAACAAACACATCGCCACGTTGTTCAAAGTTTTTAAACTGATCTAAGCTCGCACAAGCAGGAGAAAGTAAAACCATATCGCCTTTTTTGAGTTGTGGGCGAATAGCTGTAATCGCTTCTTGCATTGTTTCTACCAACACACTTTGTTCGCTTAATTTTGCTAATTCGTTGCCATCTTGCCCGAAGCAGTAACAAACAATATTTGGCTTATTAATTAACGGCTTAAGTTCAGAGAAATCAGCTGCTTTGCCATCACCACCGAGTAATAAATAAAGTGTACCAGCTACGCTCAGCCCATTTAGTGCAGCAATGGTACTGCCCACATTGGTCGCTTTAGAATCATTGACCCAACGCACGCCATCATTGGTGGCAACTGCTTGAAAGCGATGAGGTAATCCTCCATAAGTTTGTAATGCTTTGACGATACCCTCACGAGGAACATTGGCGGCTTCTGCCAATGCCATTGCAGCGAGTGCATTCATCTCATTATGACGACCGCTAATTAACATTTGGTTGGTGTTAATAATGGCAGTATCTCCTGCATAAAGTACACCATTACGCATTGTGTATTCTGCATTCTGTTCTGCAAAACGAATTAAATTTTTGACCGCTTGTTCAGGGTAAGTTTGAGCATCTTCACCATTCACGACAATGTTTTCGGCATTTTCATAAATACGCAATTTGGCATTACGGTAATCCGCAATTGCATCATAGCGATCCATATGGTCTTCACTGATGTTTAAAATCGTTGCTGCTTTCGCTTTCAGTGAATAAGTGGTTTCAAGTTGGAAGCTGGAAAGTTCTAGCACAAAAAGATCATAATCTTCGTCTAATAGACTTAACACCGGCACACCAATATTGCCCCCCATTCCAACCTTCAAGCCTGCCTGTTTAACCATTTCAGCAGTTAAAGTTGTTACGGTGCTTTTACCATTCGATCCTGTAATGGCAATAATCGGGGCTTTCGCTTCACGACAAAATAGTTCTACATCACCCACTACTTCAACACCGGCTTGGATCGCTTGCTGAATTTCGGGCGTTGCCAATGCCAAACCCGGACTAATGACGATTAAATCTGACTTGAGCAACCACTCGCTGTTTAATCCACCGGTGTGTAAAGGAATCGTTTTATCGAGTTTATCGGCACCTGCCGGATTAGCTCGAGTGTCAATTACTTGGATATTCGCTTTCTTTTTCTTAAAGAAATCAACACAAGATAATCCTGTTGTACCTAGTCCGATAACAGTTACTGTTTTGCCTTGATATTGGTTTTGCATAATTTTTTCTCTAAATCTAAAAAACAGCATAAGGTGCGTAAAAAACGCACCTTATCAATTAACGTAATTTCAGGGTAACTAAGCCTATTAATACTAACATTAGTGTGATAATCCAGAAGCGGACAATCACTCGTGGCTCTGGCCAGCCTTTTAATTCAAAGTGATGATGAATAGGTGCCATTCGGAAAATTCGTTTTTGGCGTAATTTATAAGAACCGACCTGTAAAATAACCGAGAGGGCTTCAACTACAAATACACCGCCCATCACAACTAATAGCAATTCTTGACGAACTAATACCGCGATAATGCCTAATGCTCCACCTAATGAAAGTGAGCCTACATCACCCATAAATACTTGAGCCGGATAGGTGTTATACCACAAGAAGCCTAAACCTGCTCCAACAATTGCCGTACATAAAATAACTAATTCCGATGTGTTTGGAATAAATGGAATGTGTAAATATTGTGCAAAATTGAAGTTACCTGTTGCCCAAGCAATCAATGCAAAAGCAGAAGCGACCAGAATGATCGGTACAATCGCCAAGCCGTCTAAACCGTCTGTTAAGTTTACAGCATTACTTGTACCGACAATCACAAAGTAAGCAAGGATAATGTAAAACACACCTAATTGTGGCATCACATCTTTAAAGAACGGTACAACTAATTGAGTAGCTGCTGTATCTTTTCCGACCGCATACATACCAAAAACCGCCACTAAAGCGATTGCGGATAACCAGAAATATTTCCAACGGGCAATTAAGCCGTCTGTGTTTTTACGGGATATCTTGCGATAATCATCAACAAAACCAACCACTCCGTAGCCAAATAATACAAATAAGGTAAACCAAACATAAGAGTTGCGAAGATCCGCCCAAAGTAATGTACTCACACCAATAGCCGCTAAAATCATAATACCGCCCATTGTTGGCGTACCACGTTTTTTAAAGTGGCTTTCCGGACCCTCATTACGCACTTCTTGACCAAATTTTAAGATCTGTAAACGTCTAATGACCTTTGGTCCGATCCAAAGCCCAATCCCCATTGCTGTTAATAACGCCATAATGGCACGGAAGGTAATATAAGAGACCACGTTAAATGCGGTATTATATTGCACCAGTAGTTCTGCAAGCCAAACTAACATTGCTTAGTCCTTAAAAATAATAAAATTAAAAATTGATATTAAATTGTTTACAAAGCTCGGAAATCACAGTTTCCATCTTTTGGCTACGAGAGCCTTTTGCAAGTAATACAAGCGGTTGTTTTTGTTCGATTTTTTGCAAAATAATCGGTATTAAAAATTCAACCATTTGCTGCTTATCGGTAAAGTGATGTTGTGGATTTTGGCTAATAACCGCACTCTCTTTGCCGAAACTCACAATCAAATCCAGCTCCGCTTGTTGAGCAAAATCTGCCACTTCTTGATGACATTTACCACTTTCCTCACCTAATTCTGCCATATCGCCTACCGTAAAAATTCGGTATGCAGGGTAATTTTGTAGCACTGAAATTGCCGACTTCATTGAATCCACATTGGCATTGTAAGTATCATCAATAAATAAACAGTTATCATTAATTTGTACGGGATACAAACGCCCTTTTACCATTGAACGTTGCTCAAGTCCGGCTTTAACTGCCTCTAAGGTTGCTCCAACCGACATTGCAAGCGAGGTTGCCGCTAACGCGTTACTCACATTATGGTTGCCTAAATAAGGAAGCTCAATTTCAATTTCGCCTTGTGGTGTATGAAGCATAAAACGTGAGCCATTTAGCAATAATTCCACATCATCTGCCCAGTAATCCGCGTATGAATCCGAATCTGAGCCGATATAAGAGAAAGATTGAATTTCGTTTGAACCAATTTCCTTCTGCCATTGTGGATAGTAGAAAGCCAAATTGATAATGGCTTTTCCACCGTCTTTCAAACCACGATAAATTTCACCTTTTGCCTGTGCCACACCTTCAAGTGAACCAAAACCTTCTAAGTGAGCAGCGGCTACATTATTCACTAAGCACGCATCAGGTTTGGTAATTTCAGTCGTATAAGCAATTTCACCAATATGATTTGCCCCCAGTTCAATTACCGCATATTTATGCTGTTCGGTTAATCGGAGTAATGTCATTGGTACGCCTAACTCATTGTTTAAATTACCAAAAGTGTATAAAACATCCTCTTCACAAGCGGTCATTTTTTGCAGAATTTTTGCAGTCATCTCTTTCACTGTCGTTTTACCGGAAGAGCCTGTCATCGCTACTGTTTTCGGATTCAATTTTGCTTTTAACCACTTCGCCAATTCACCCAATGCAAGGCGAGTATCTGCCACCACAATTTGTGGTACGTTAATTTCACACTCACGTTCAACAACAACCGCAACACAGCCTTGAGCAACAGCATTTTCGAGGTAGTGATGGGCATCAAAATTTTCGCCTTTTAATGCAAAAAATAAACCATTTTCGACCGCTTGTCGGGTGTCTGTGCTGGTTGTTTCTACCGTAGTTTCGCCGTTGCCGATAAGGCGAGCGTTTAGGATTTCAGCGATTTGTTGGGTTGTTAGTTTTATCATTTTGTTTTTCTTTAATAATTAGCTACGAGTGTTAATTAATTCTGCCACAAACGCTTGCGTTTGAACGTTGCTTTAGCAACGGCACGCAGTGTGAGCGAAGCGAATAAATCTCCCCTAGCCCCTCGTAGCTCAAAGAGGGGGACTAGATCTCCACAAATTTGAAGTTCATTTTTCTACATAAAATTACAAATAGCCAGATGAACTCAGAATACGCTCTGCACGATCACCCCTCTTTAGAAATGAGGGGAGGGGGAGATTTGATTA
>NZ_JBXGGI010000100.1:0-18696 GCF_056854775.1 Mannheimia sp. | reverse complement strand
AAGTACTGTGGTATAACAATGTCGTGATGATTCTACTCGGCACATTGTTATATGGATTGGTCGGGATTTTAGTATATTTAGTTTTCCCGAATCGAACGGCACAGGAGAATTTAGCTTCTGCTTACCTTGCCTTAAGCCACTATTTGCTGGCAAAATCCGCCTATTTTGACCCTGATGATGACGATTTAAACGCAAAACAACTGGCACTTGCCAAAGCGAACAGTGAAGTAATGGCGGCATTTGATAAAACGCGAGTATCATTATTTTATCGTTTAAGACGACAGCACAAACAGCAACGTACGCAACGAATGTTACGCTACTATTTTACGGCTCAAGATATTTTAGAACGGGCGAGTTCTAGTCATTATCAGTATCACGAACTGTTCCAACAATTAAGTAATAGCGATTTAATGTTTCGCTTCCAGCGAGTAATGGAACTTCAAGCGGTTGCGTGTCAAAAAATTGCAGTGGCATTACGTCATCGAGAAAGATATGAACACAGTGAGCGTGGTGAGAAAGCATTGCAAGGGTTGCTCAACTCGTTGGTTTATCATCAAGAAAGAGGGTTAAAAAGCACTTACCGATGGGAATCGGTTGCTGAGAATTTAGCCAATATTGAACGCCAATTAGCTCAAATTGAACAAGGGGCAAGCCGTTCAGAGCATATTGAGCCACTTAGTAAAAATTTCACAAAATCTAACCGCTTGATAGCCGAAAATATTACGGGTTTTGGCAATATTATCCAAGCAATTAAAGGGCATTTCACCTTTGAATCACAACTGTTTCGCCACGCCGTTCGCCTTTCGATTGTGGTGCTTTTATGTAGTGCAATAGTGCCACTTTTAGGTTTTGATAACAAAGGTTATTGGATTTTATTGACGGCGGTTTTTGTCTGCCAGCCCAATTATACCGCAACCAAAACCCGCTTAATTCACCGTGTGATTGGCACGATTTTCGGCGTAATTGTTGGTGGAATGTTTGAATTGTTTAATGTAACGCTTAGTCTTGAAGCTCAACTTGGTATTATTGTACTGACCGGCTCGCTCTATACTTTTTTCCGTTTGGTACATTACGGCTTTTCGACTTTTTACATTACCGTATTAGTGATGATAAGCCTTGATATTGCAGGCGTAAGTATAGAAAGTAGCACATTAATGCGAATTTTCGATACGCTACTTGGCACAGCTATTGCGTGGTTAGCCGTAACATTTTTATGGCCGGACTGGAAATATCTCAATTTGCAAAGTAATTTACATAATAGCCTAAAAGCCAGCGGAAATTATTTACGGCACATTATTGCTCAACTCCAATTTGGTTATAACGAGCAACTACCTTATCGCATAGCCCGCCGTGATGTACACAACCATTTATCTGCACTCAGCAATACGATTACTAGTATGTATAGTGAGCCGCAGAAATACGCAAATGATTTAGCCTTTGCTCCGAAATTGTTAGGCATCGGCTATACCTTGCTTGGCTATATTTCAACCTTAGGGGCTTACCGCATTGCCAGCCGTGAAATTAATCGACAAGTCGATTTTTCCGCAATATTTTTTTCACACGGGCGAGAAGTCGCGAATATTATCGATAAAATTGCAGATGACAGTCGTTCATTTGCAAAATTATCGGAAAAATTGACCGCTATTGACCAAGATCTCGCTCAGTTTGAGCAAGAACATCAGCAAAAACAAGACGAATTAGCCTTGATTTTGATTCAACAACTGCGGCTAATAACCCAATTATTGCCGCAGTTGCAGAGTTTGTTGAAAATGGAAAAATTAAGTGGAGTGGAAAAAGTAGATTGAGGAAATTCCCTCTCCCGCAAGGAGAGGGAAGTATAAATAAAATAGATTAATTGTGCTTTATTTTCTCATTATCATAATGAATCTTCCACAACATTCTGGCATCTAAATTGGCGGAAGCAAACATAGTAAGGAAAACGGCTGCCCCAAAATAGAAAGCGGCTTCGCCTACCGAGAAGCTAAGAATTTGTCCGCGTTCGAGTAGCGACATCATTAGTGAAAGTACAAATAAATCAAGCATCGACCAACGTCCAACAAAGTGAACGTAGTGCAGTAATTTCATCTGTATGTGAATAGGGTGTTTCCATTTGTAGTGAATAGCAAGTAACAGGTAAAAAATAATCGTAATTTTGCTTACAGGTACGGCAATGCTTGCAATAAATACAATAGCTGCAACAGTGTAGCTCCCCATTTCTATAAACAAGAGCACCCCGGACATCAATGAATCTGCGGAAACTTTTCCTGCCATTTCAGTAATTGAAATGGGGAAAATATTGGCGGGGATCATCATTATCGTTCCGGCAATTAAACACGCCCAGACACGCTGAATTTTAATATTATCGGCAATCGATAAATTGCTCTCGCAACGAGGGCAGCGTTGTCTTCCTTTCAAATCTAAAATCGTTTCATCAAAACAGTATTCACAAGTCGGGCAGAGCGTTGGGTGGCTCGTGTGATCGAAAGGTAGCGAGTGATATTCAGGGTAAAATCGCTCCCACGCCTGTTTGGGCTCTGTTTTGATAAAAAGTAATGTGTTTAGTACCACCACGAGCACAAATGCAATTAAATTAATATCAAATTCTAAATTGGCATAGTCTCGAATTTTAAATGCTGCAACGGCGAGAGCAACCAGATAAACATCAAGCATTACCCACTCTTTAATTTTAGTGAGGAATATTAGTGTATAACGTGGGCGTTGGTGGATCATCCGTTGGATATGAATAGTTAAAATCAGCAAAACAAAGGAGATAGGCATAATGACTGCACACACTAGAACCATAAATGCGGTGTAAGGGTAGCCTGTGGTTGCCATTTTCCAAATACCGTCCCATACGGTGGCATTAATTTTTATGCCGAGTAAATCAATGCTGAGTAGTGGAAAGCCAAGTGCGAAGGGGAGCAAAATTAAAATGGCTAATGCTAAAAATGCACTACGGCGTAAGCTCCAAGTATTGCCTTTTCGTATGACATTATTACAAACAGGGCAGAGGAAGTCCCCTTTTTCGCTCAAAGGAACCCGTACATTTTGCCCACATTCAAGGCAAGTTTGTAGAATGATACTTTTTATCTTCATTTGTTTATCTTCTATTAATTTAAGTGGTTATTTTCTACTTTATAACAGAGATTGCAAGCGGTTAAGTTTTCAAAAAGATTTTCAAATGACAGTTAATTGCATATTTTGCAATATTAAATATTAATATTTTCAATTTACGCAACAATGCTTCTGTGTATAATCACATTAAATATCATTCATTGACTCACTATAAGGATCAAACAATGTCTAACTATTTCAACACATTAAATTTACGTCAAAAATTAGACCAATTAGGTCGTTGCCGCTTTATGGATCGTAACGAATTTGCAGACGGTTGCAATTTCTTAAAAGGCAAAAAAGTGGTGATTGTAGGCTGTGGTGCTCAAGGTTTAAATCAAGGTTTAAATATGCGTGATTCAGGCTTAGACATCGCTTACGCATTGCGTGCAGAGGCGATTGCTGAAAAACGTGCATCATTCAAACGTGCATCAGAAAACGGTTTCGTGGTAGGCACTTACGAGCAATTAATCCCTGAAGCGGATTTAGTAATCAACTTAACCCCGGACAAACAACACTCTAAAGTGGTTGCGGATGTAATGCCGTTAATGAAACACGGTGCAGCATTCGGTTATTCACACGGTTTTAACATCGTGGAAGAAGGCGAGCAAATTCGTCCGGACATCACTGTTGTGATGACCGCACCAAAATGCCCGGGTACAGAAGTGCGTGAAGAATACAAACGTGGTTTCGGCGTGCCGACCTTAATCGCTGTTCACCCTGAAAACGATCCGAAAGGCGAAGGTTTAGCGATTGCTAAAGCGTGGGCAAGTGCAACCGGTGGCGACCGTGCGGGCGTATTAGAATCTTCATTCGTGGCAGAAGTAAAATCTGACTTAATGGGTGAGCAAACCATTCTTTGTGGTATGTTACAAGCAGGTTCTATCGTATGCTATGACAAATTAGTGGCAGAAGGTAAAGATCCGGCTTACGCAGGTAAATTAATCCAATTCGGTTGGGAGACCATCACTGAAGCGTTAAAACAAGGCGGTATCACATTAATGATGGATCGTTTATCTAACAGTGCAAAATTACGTGCATTTGAGCTTTCTGAGCAAATCAAAGAAGAATTAGCGTTCTTATTTGAAAAACATATGGACGATATCATCAGCGGCGAATTCTCATCAACTATGATGGCTGACTGGGCAAACGGCGATGCAAACCTCTTAAAATGGCGTGAAGAAACCGGCAAAACCGCTTTTGAAAATGCACCACAAGCTGACGGCATCAAAATTTCTGAGCAAGAATACTTCGATAACGGCGTGTTAATGGTTGCAATGGTGAAAGCGGGCGTGGAATTAGCGTTCGACACAATGGTTTCAGCCGGTATCTACGAAGAGTCTGCTTACTATGAGTCTTTACACGAGTTACCGTTAATTGCTAACACCATCGCTCGTAAACGTTTATACGAAATGAACGTGGTTATTTCAGACACGGCAGAATACGGCAACTACTTATTCTCTCACGTTGCGACACCAATTCTTGCGAAAGAAATTATCCCGAACTTAGAAAAAGGCGACTTAGGCGAACCAACCCCAGCGGTTGAAATCGACAACGTTTACTTACGTGATGTGAACGATGCAATCCGTAACCACCCAATTGAGCTAATCGGTCAAGAATTACGTGGTTATATGACAGATATGAAACGTATTTCATCACAAGGTTAATTTGATGATATGTGTAGGGGCAAATTGCAATTTGCCCCTTGGCTAGATAGTTTGGTTATACAACAAAAGCCTGTAAGTATTCCTTACAGGCTTTTTGTTTGCAAAAAATTGACTGAATTTAACCGCTTGCGAGCTTTATTTGGTTAATAAATCCAACGCTTCTTGGTATTTTGCCACGGTTTTTTCAATCACATCGGTAGGTACTTTCGGTGCCGGAGCTTGTTTGTTCCAACCGCTGTTTTCCAACCAATCACGTACGAATTGTTTGTCGAAGGACGGTGGGTTTGTGCCTTCTTGGTAGGTATCAACTGACCAAAAACGGCTGGAATCCGGTGTTAATACTTCGTCCATTAAGGTTAGCGTACCATTTTCATCTAAGCCAAATTCAAATTTGGTGTCGCAGATAATAATGCCTTTGGTGAGGGCATATTCTGCTGCCTCGGTGTAAAGTTTGAGAGCGGCATCACGCACTTTGGCGGCAAGTTCTACACCGATTTGGCGTTCGCACTCTTCGTAGCTGATGTTGATGTCGTGATCGCCCACTTCTGCTTTGCTTGATGGGGTGAAGATCGGTTCTGGCAATTTGCTCGCCTCCACTAAACCTTCCGCTAATTTTAAGCCGCAGATCGTGCCGGTTTGTTTGTAATCTTTTAAGCCTGAGCCGGTTAAATATCCACGCACGATGGATTCGATTTTCACCGGCGTTAAACGTTTGCATACTACCGCACGGTATTGGATCGCTTCAGCTTCTTCTTTTGGCAACACATCAAATACGCTATCGCCTGTGAAGTGGTTTGGCATAATGTGTGCCAATTTGTTAAACCAGAAATTAGAAATTTGGGTAAGGATTTCACCTTTGCGTGGAATCGGATCATCTAAAACCACATCAAATGCTGATAAGCGGTCGGTTGCCACCATTAACATTCTTTTGTCATCAATTTCGTAAAGGTCACGCACCTTGCCTGAATAGATTTTTTTTAAGCTGATTTGCATTTTAAAATTCCTATCTAGTTTGATTTGCAAAAAATTGGAAAAATTATACCGCTTTACGCAAACGTTTGCGATAAATTCTTCCCTTTCGTGAAAAATAAGCCGATTTTTGTAGAAAAAATGCTTGTGATTTATCAATTTTCAGAGTATCTTTTAAACCAATTCAATTTTTGGAAAACAGAACAATGACATTTATGCGTAACCATCACCATCATCATTTCCCTGAATAATCTTTCGGGCATTTGGTGTGTGCGGAAGATAAGAACTTCCGAGTACGCATAAACGCAAACTAAATTTAACCCTCTCGGAAGTCGTTTCGAGAGGGTTTTTCTTTATATTCAAAATTCAAAAACAAGAAGGAAACAGCAATGACAACACAAAATCGTTTACGCATCGCAATGCAGAAAAAAGGGCGTTTAAGCCAAGAGTGTAGCGAATTACTCAAACAGTGCGGGGTAAAAATTATTTGGAATGACCAACGCTTGATTGCCTATTCGGAAAATATGCCGATTGAAATTTTGCGTGTGCGTGATGACGATATTCCAGGCTTAGTGTTTGATGGTGTGGTCGATCTCGGCATTATTGGCGAAAACGTATTAGAGGAAGAAGAACTTGGGCGACTAGCAGCAGGCGAGAAAGTGAAATATAAAAAACTCCGCCAGCTTGATTTTGGCGGCTGCCGTTTATCGTTAGCGCTCGATCGTGATCGCAACTATAGCAGTGTTAAAGATCTAACCGATGCGGTGATTGCTACTTCCTACCCAAATTTATTAAAACGTTATATGAAAGAGCAAGGCGTGCCGTTTAAAAGCATTTTATTAACCGGCTCGGTGGAAGTTGCCCCAAGTGCCGGCATCGCCACCGCAATTTGCGATTTGGTGTCTTCAGGGGCGACCCTTGAGGCAAATGGTTTAAAAGAGGTTGAAGTGATTTACCGCTCAACCGCTTGCTTAATTCAACGCCAAGAGCCGTTATCTGCTGAAAAACAAGCTTTGGTGGATAGATTACTTACCCGTATTCAAGGTGTGCAGCAAGCAAGCGAATCTAAATACATTATGTTACACGCCCCGAAAGACAAATTGGAACAAATCACGGCTTTATTACCGGGGGTAGAAAACCCAACAATTCTGCCTCTTGCCAATGATCAAACCCGAGTGGCAATGCACGTTGTGAGCCAAGAAAACTTGTTCTGGGAAACAATGGAACAACTTAAAGAGATGGGGGCAAGTTCTGTGCTTGTCTTGCCTATTGAGAAAATGTTGGCGTAGGATTTTATGTTACTTTCTTTGCTTGTGCAAAGAAAGTAACCAAAGAAACAATATGAGTAACCTAGTACGGCTTTACTGTACTAGGCAAAATAAGGATTAAATATGCAAACCCTAATTTGGAATAATCTCAGCGAGTATGAGCAAGAACAATATCTTGCTCGTCCGGCACAGGTGATTGGCGATAGTATCAAAACAGCCGTTGAGGAAATTAAGCAAAATGTATTAGAAAATGGCGATAAAGCCTTATTCGAGCTAAGCGAAAAATTTGATAAAGTCAAACTAGATAGCCTTATTGTATCGAAAGAGCAAATTCAGCAAGCAGAAAGCCGTATTTCGCCTGAGCTTAAAAAAGCGATTCAAAATGCAAAGGCAAATATTGAGGCGTTTCACAAGGCACAGCAAAATCAAGAAGTGGATATTGAAACCCAAGTCGGTGTGCGTTGCCAAGTGATTACTCGCCCGATCAATCGAGTGGGGCTTTATATTCCCGGCGGCTCGGCACCACTTTTTTCAACGGTTTTAATGCTTGCCATTCCGGCAAAAATTGCAGGATGTAAGAAAATTGTGCTTTGTTCTCCTCCACCGATTTCCGATGAAATTCTTTATACCGCAAACCTTTGTGGGGTGGAAACCATTTATGCGGTAGGTGGGGCTCAAGCCATTATTGCAATGGCAAATGGCACGGAAACTGTACAGAAAGTGGATAAAATTTTCGGACCGGGTAATAGTTTTGTAACAGAAGCTAAACGTCAAGTGGTTCAAGAAGGAACGGCAATTGATATGCCGGCAGGACCAAGTGAAGTGTTGGTGATTGCCGATGAGTTCGCTGATCCGGCTTTTGTGGCGAGCGACTTGCTTTCCCAAGCGGAACACGGTGCAGATTCACAAGTGATTTTAGTAACCCCAAATGAAAAATTGGCTAAAGCGGTGGATGAGGAATTAGAAAAACAAGTTTCAGTCTTACCTCGTGGCGAAACGGCTCGCAAGGCGTTGGCTCATAGCCGTACGTTTATTGCTGAAAACCTGCAACAAGCGGTCGAAATTAGCAATAAATATGCACCTGAGCATTTAATTGTGCAAACAGAAAATGCACGCTCACTTTTGGCGGATTTAGATAATGCCGGCTCGATTTTCTTGGGGGCTTACTCGCCGGAATCAATAGGCGATTATGCCAGCGGAACTAACCACGTGCTGCCGACTTATGGTTACACCAAAACCTATTCAAGCTTAGGCTTAGCGGATTTCAGCAAGCGAATGACGGTACAAGAGCTGACCCCTGAAGGCTTTTTAGCCTTAGCGGAAACTGTAGAACAAATGGCAAGTGCAGAGCTATTACAAGCACACAAAAACGCAGTGAGCTTGCGTGTGGCGAAATTAAAAGGCTAAGATCAAAATAAGCGAACTTTTGGTTCGCTTATTTTTTATCGAGTTGATGTAATCTTTGCAGGATCTTGTTTGGAATATCGTTTTCAATTTGCTGAACTGCATAATCAATCGCATAGCTAAAGGCATTAGCATTTGCTCCGCCGTGGCTTTTTACAATCACTTTTGATAAACCGAGCAAGGTTGCTCCATTATGGCGATCAGGATTGATTTCTTGCAATTTGCGGTAGTAGCGATAGAAAATCAATTTAAGCAAGTAGCGTTTGGTGTTGCGGCAAATGTTAGAATCGGCTTTCTCTTTTTTAAATAGCGAAATAATATTCTTTGCCGCACCTTCCAATGCTTTTAGAGCGATATTGCCTGTGTAGCCATCACAAATAATTACATCGGTTAAGTAGCTGGTTAATTTATCACTTTCAATAAAACCGATGTAGTTTAAATCTTGTCTCTTTTTTAGTTGCTGATGAACAGCTTGAATTTGTGCAGTACCTTTGTTTTCTTCTGTGCCGATATTTAACAAAGAAATGCGAGGGTAAACTAACCCTAGCATTACTTGTGCAAATAAATTGCCCATTTCTGCAAATTGTTGTAGTTGGCAATCGCTTACTTCAATATTTGCCCCTAAATCTAGCATTACTGTTGATTTCCCATTCATTGTAGGAATGAGTGAGGTAAGAGCAGGGCGTTCAATATTGGGTAACGGTTCAATCAGTAACTTTGCTAATCCCATTAATGCCCCTGTATTTCCACCACTTACGCAACCTTGAGCCTTTCCTTCTTTAACAGCTTCAAGTGCTAAACGCATAGAGCTATTTTTACTTTGGCGGATTGCTTTAGAAAAGGGGATATCTGCATCAATAACTTGTTCGGTATGATGAAGTTGGATTTTAGGAGAATTTAGTAGAGAGTATTTTTCTAATAACGAGGTAATTTGGCTTTCATTGCCAAATAATAAAAATGAGAGATTTGAATGCTGTGATAAGGCTTTTGCCAGAGCAGGAATAGTAACACGGGGACCGAAGTCCCCGCCCATCACATCTACTGCAAGAGTGATATCACCCAAGATATACCTCGAAAGGAATTACTTGTTGATTACTTTACGACCACGGTAGTAACCATCTGCAGTTACGTGGTGGCGTAAGTGAGTTTCACCAGTTGTTTTATCTACTGAAACTGCTGCAGTTGTTAACGCATCGTGTGAACGACGCATATCACGACGTGAACGAGATTTCTTATTTTGTTGAACAGCCACGGGCTTTCTCCTAGATCTAGTTTTTCTTTAAATTAGCTAATACTGCGAACGGATTTGGTTTGCTTGCCAGTTCTTCAGGCAATTCACCAAACACACGTTCACTCACGGACACTTCACAGTGTTCTTCACTATGCATCGGGACTAGAGGTAATTCAAGAATAAATTCATCTTCAATCATATCTAGTAAATTTACTTCACCGAACTCGTTTACTTCGATAGGTTCATAAATTTCGGGCAAGATGTCCGCCTGATCCATGTTAGACACCGGACTGAAACAAAATGAACAGTCTAGCGTGTGTGTAAACGGGTTATCACATCGTTGGCAGTCAAACTCCACCTCAATTTTAGCTGTGCCTTTAATCACAGTTAAACGTTGCGGATCGACATATAACGAAAGTGTAACTTGTGCATCACTTAGCACATTACATACAGATTCACCCAAGCGTTTTAGAAGTTCACCTGAAATGTAGCCTTCATAATCCACTCGACGCTGAGCGTCTTTATATGGGTCAATCGTAAGGGGTAGTTTTACCTTTTGCATAGGGTGTGCATATTACAGATAGAAAGCAAATTAGTCAAAGGAAAATTATTTTTTGATGCAGAATATTAGCTGAAATTGAGAGGATTTTTTGACTTAACATAAAAAGCTATGATATTTAGGGATAATTTTTCATCTAGCTATCGCAAAAACTAGCTAAAAAGGCGACTTTTGATTAAAATTCTGAAAGTTATTATTATTTGACGAGATTCGAGAAAATATGTTACTCCCTATTTTAGCTATTGTAGCTTATGCCTTAACGTTGCTTTGGGTGGCTCCCACCTTAGTGAATTTGGAAAGTGCAACAGAAAATAAAAAGCCGAATATAACTCTTGTTTTTGGGTTTGGTTTATTAGCTATTCTTTTGCATTGTGCCGTGTTATACAACCAATTATGGTTAATAGAAGGGCAGAATTTTACGGTAACGAATGTGATCTCTTTAATGAGTTTCATTATGGCGATTTGTGTAACCTTTGCGTTGCTTAAATGGAAAACGGCTTGGTTTCCTCTTCTTGTTGTATATGCCTTTGCGATTTGTAGTGTGGCGGTAGCCAGTTTTGTGCAGGGGAGTTTTATCCGCAATATAGAAGAAAACGCAGGGTTTATTTTCCACTTAGGTATTGCTCTGTTCTCTTATGCATTATTTTTCCTCGCCTTAATTTATGCGTTCCAGTTAAAATGGTTAGATCACAAACTCAAAAGCAAAAAAATGTTCTTTTGCTCAATTCTTCCGCCCTTAATGTCGGTTGAACGCCATTTCTTTACCTTAACGCTTGCAGCACAGGCAATGCTTACGCTCACACTATTTTCGGGCGTGATTTATCTACATAACTTTTTTGAGCCGGAGCATATTCATAAAGCGATTTTCTCATTCTTGGCTTGGATTGTTTATAACGTTCAAATATTAGGTCAATGGAAATTACATTGGCGAGGAAAACGGGTGCTTATTTATTCGATTTCGGGTATGATGTTGCTCACAATCGGATATTTTGGTAGCCGTTTGATCGTCCATTAATCGCTACAAGCGGTTAAAAAAGCCCGATTTTTTGCAAATCGGGCTTTTTAGGCGAAGTGAGTGATAACAATCATCGAATTGTGATCACTTTATGATTAATTTATATAGGAATTCAATTTTGGACAGTATTCCCCTGAGTAGTTTATTTATTACCTTAGCTATTCTTTTAGTACTCTCTGCTTTTTTCTCGGGTTCGGAAACGGGCTTGATGTCTTTAAACCGTTATAAAATGCGTCATCTTGCTGAGCAAGGACATAAAGGGGCAAAATTAGCGGAAAAACTCTTAGCACGAACGGATGTTCTGCTCAGTCTTATCTTAATCTGTAATAACCTTGTAAACATTGCTGCTTCTGCAATTGCTACAATGATCGGTATGCAACTCTCCGGCGAAAAGGGTGTTGCGATTGCCACCGGTTTACTTACATTTGTAATGTTGGTTTTCTCTGAAATTCTGCCTAAAACGATTGCTGCGACTTACCCGGAAAAAGTCGGCTTTATTGTTAGTTTTGTATTAACACCCCTTAAGAAATTACTGAGCCCGATCGTCTTTTTAATGAATCTGATTATTGCAGGTTTGTTGAAGTTACTACGTATTCAGCAGAAAGATAAACAAGATCTTAGTCCAGAAGAACTGCGTAGTGTAGTACTTGAGTCGGGTAAGTTTATTCCGGCAGAGCACCGTGAAATGCTTGTTTCTATTTTAGATATGGAAAAAGTTACAGTTGATGACATTATGGTGCCTCGTAATGATATCAGCGGCATTGATATTGATGATGACTGGAAAGCAATTATGCGTCAGCTCAATCACGCCCCTCACGCTCGCGTACTGATTTATAAAGGTGATATGGATAATAATATTCTCGGTATTTTGCGTGTGCGTGAAGCATTTCGTTTAATGTTGGAAAAAAACGAATTTACCAAAGAGATGTTAGTGCGTGCGGTTGATGAAGTTTATTTTATTCCAGAAGGCACACCATTAACTACGCAATTAATGAACTTTAAAGCCAATAAAGAGAGAATAGGCTTAGTGGTTGATGAATATGGTGATATTAAAGGCTTAGTAACCCTTGAAGATATTTTAGAGGAAATTGTCGGCGAGTTTACCACTTCATCAGCCCCGACGCTTGAGCAAGAAGTTCAACAACAGTCAGATGGAACAGTGATTATTGAGGGGTCGGCAAATTTAAGGGATTTGAATAAACTATTTGCGTGGGATTTACCTATTGATGAAGCTCGAACATTTAATGGTTTGCTACTAGAACATTTAGAGAAAATTCCTGATGAAGGAATGGAATTTGAGTTATATAACTTAAAAGTTACTATTCTTGAGGTGGCGGACAATATGGTTAAACAAGCTAAAGTCGAGCATTTAGTAATAGAACAACCTTCGGTATAAGAATAATTTACCTAATGTTTAAGCTAATAACACATCATTGTATCAATGATGTGTTATTTTTTTGTTAAAATTTTAGCTAAAGAATTATGCTAAGCAAAGAAAGGTTTTTAATGCTTTTATCTATAAAATTCTGTATTTCAGAATATTTGACTTTTTTTTGTTTTATTTTTCGATATTTAATTTTGTATTTTAGTATTTTTAAGTCCATTTTTATTCTATTTTTCTACTTTACTTTTATTTGGTATTTCGGCATATTTCGTTTTCAAAATGTGAATAATCACATTTCATACAATTTAAAGTCATTTTTTATATAAACTGTTACAAGTTTGAGGTATTTACTGTGTCTATTCAATCATCAACAGCTCCACAAAGAGAAACCTTTGCCGGTCGTGGGGCATTTATTATGGCAGCTATTGGCTCGGCTGTCGGCTTAGGAAACATCTGGCGTTTCCCTTATACGACTTATGAAAACGGTGGTGGAGCATTTATTCTGCCATACATCATTGCATTATTGACCGCAGGTTTACCATTGCTATTCTTAGATTATGCTATCGGGCATAAATATCGTGGCGGTGCACCGCTTTCATTCCGTCGTTTCAGCCCGAAATTTGAAACTTTCGGCTGGTGGCAGGTATTAATCAACGTAATTATCGGTATCTACTACGCCGTTGTGTTAGGCTGGGCAGCAAGTTATACCTATTTCTCTATCAATGGAACTTGGGGTGATAAACCTGTTGATTTCTTTGTTGGCGAATTCTTAAAAATGGGCGACATCACACAAGGTGTTAGCTTCGAATTTGTAGGGGCAGTAACCGGTCCATTAATTGCAGTTTGGTTAGTAGCTATTGCTGTATTAGCTTTAGGGATCAAAAAAGGAATTTCAGCGGCTTCTAATATCCTAATGCCATTATTGGTTGTGATGTTCTTAATCTTGGTAGGCTATTCTTTAACTCTGCCTGGAGCCGCAAAAGGCTTAGATGCGTTGTTTACACCAAACTGGGAAAAACTAACTGACCCAAGTGTGTGGATTGCCGCTTATGGTCAAATCTTCTTCTCACTCTCAATCTGCTTTGGGATTATGATTACTTATGCTTCATACCTCAAGCCAAAAACAGATTTAACAGGTTCAGGTTTAGTAGTTGGCTTTGCTAACAGTGGCTTTGAATTATTAGCCGGTATTGGCGTATTTGCAGCACTTGGTTTTATGGCAACTGCGGCAGGTCAAGAGGTTAATGAAGTAGCGAAAGGCGGTATCGGCTTAGCGTTCTTTGCTTTCCCAACTATCATTAACCAAGCCCCGATGGGAGCATTAGTAGGCGTATTATTCTTCGGATCATTAACCTTTGCAGCATTAACCTCATTTATTTCTGTTGTTGAAGTTATCGTATCAGCGGTGCAAGATAAATTGAATGCAGGACGTGTAAAAGCGACTTTACTGGTGGGTATTCCAATGATGGTTGTGTCAGTAATGTTGTTCGGTACAACCACAGGCTTACCAATGCTTGACGTAATGGATAAATTCGTGAACCAATTCGGCATTGTGGCAGTAGCGTTCGTATCATTAGTTGTGATTGTAACCAGTGAAAAACTCAGTACGTTAGAAAGACATATTAACGAAGTTTCTTCATTTAAAGTTGGCTTTATCTGGCGTTTATGTATCGTAGTTACCGCAGGTGTGCTTGCATTTATGTTATTCAGTGAGATTGCGAAAGTGTATCGTGAGGGCTATGAAGGCTACCCAAGCTGGTTTGTAAACACCTTCGGTTGGGGTATGGCAATTGGCTTAGCGGTTGTGGCTTACCTACTTTCAAAACTCGCGTGGAAAAATGAACCAAAAGGAGAACTATAATGAGTACCGCAGCAATTATTACAATGGTGGTTGCAATGGCAATCATCTGGGGAGGCTTAATTTTCGCAATTAAAAGCTTACCGAAAGAAGAGCAATAATTTGCAAAAATAATTAAAAAAATGACCGCTTACAAGCGGTCATTTTTTACTAAACAATGCCAAATTTTTCTTTCACAAAGGCTTGGAAATCAGTACAGCCGCCAACGTGAACATTATCAACAAAAATTTGTGGCACGGTTGCAACAGGCTTACCAACACGAGGCTCTAAATCTTCTTTTGATAAACCTTCTGCGATCATATCAATAAATTTAAAATCAAAATCGTTTAATTCGGTTTTCATTTTTTCAGCTAATTGTTTCGCACGCACGCAGTACGGGCAAGATAAACGTCCGTAAATTTCAACAAACATCTTTTTTCCTCTATAAGTTGTTAATAACAAGCGGTTATATTTTAACAATTTTTTGCAAACCAAGCATAGCTTTATTCACCTCACGGCTTGGGCTTTAATATGATATACTTCTATCAAATTTATTGACGAGAAAAGAATATGTCCGAATTAATGACCTTTGAGGAGCTTGATTTAAGCCCCCAACTTCTAAAAGCCTTAGTAAAAAAGGGCTACAGCCGTCCAACGGCAATTCAACAAGCCACTATTCCAGCTGCCCTTGAAGGGCGTGATTTACTGGGTTCTGCTCCAACAGGCACAGGGAAAACCGCAGCCTTCTTACTGCCGGCGATTCAACATTTATTAGACTACCCACGCCGTAAACCGGGAGCTCCGCGTATTTTGGTACTTGCACCTACTCGAGAGCTGGCAATGCAAGTGGCGGAGCAAGCAGAAGAGCTGGCACAATTTACCAACTTAAGTATTGCGACCATTACAGGCGGTGTGGCGTATCAAAATCACGGCGAAGTCTTCAACAGTAATCAAGATATTGTGGTAGCAACACCGGGTCGTTTGATGCAATATATCAAAGAAGAAAACTTTGATTGCCGAGCGGTTGAAGTGCTGATTTTTGACGAAGCAGACCGAATGTTACAAATGGGCTTTGGGCAAGATGCAGAGAAAATTGCGGCAGAAACCCGTTGGCGTAAACATACTTGGTTATTCTCAGCCACTCTTGAAGGGGAGTTGTTAGAGGATTTCTCTGAGCGATTATTAAATGACCCAATAAAAGTAGATGCAGAGCCAAGCCGCCGTGAACGTAAGAAAATCCAACAATGGTATTATCACGCCGATAACGTGGAGCATAAAACCAAATTGTTGGCTCGCCTTATCGGAGAATTTTCAGTGGAAAAAGCAATTGTGTTCGTTCGTCGCCGTGAAGATGTGCGAGAGCTAAGCGACACACTTCGCAAACGTGGTTTGCGTTCCACTTACCTTGAAGGCGAAATGGCTCAAACCCAACGTAATCAGGCGATTACCCGCTTAAAAGAGGGCGTTGTGAATGTTCTTGTTGCGACCGATGTGGCGGCTCGTGGTATCGACATTGACGATGTGGATTTCGTGATCAACTACGATTTGCCATACAGTGCCGACACTTATCTCCACCGCATCGGGCGAACCGCTCGTGCCGGCAAAAAAGGTTCGGCGGTTTCGCTAGTAGAAGCTCACGATTACAAGCTGCTCGGTAAAATCAAGCGTTATACGGAAGAAGCATTAAAGCCGCGTATTATCGAAGGCTTAGAACCTCGAACCAAAGCCCCGAAAGACGGCGAGTTGAATGTAACGAGTAAAAAAGAAAAAGCCCGCATTAAAAAGAAAAAAGAGGTGAAGAAAGAAGCGGCGAAGCAAAAAGTAAAAGTTCGCCATAAAGACACCAAAAATATCGGTAAACGCCGTAAGCCAAGCAGTGAATCGGCAGCGGTTAAACAGGCATAATGATACAAGCGGTTATTTTCTGAAGATTTTTTACAAAAAATTGATCAAAAATAACCGCTTGTTTTATATCTACCTTACTGCCATTTGAAATAAAATCACTTCCGCTTGGCAGCTAAAGGTTATCCACATTTTCATCAGAAAACCTTCTGCAATTTGTGTGATTTCACTTTGAATTTCACAAGGTTCGGTTTCTACCGATTTTGCTTTTTGTGTGAAAAATTCGACCGCTTGTTGGGCGATTTCTTCACTGTCATAAACTGCTTCAAAGGCAATTTGGCGGTCTGCGTTATCTAACATAGAGTCGCCTTTCAGCTTGCACATATTGTGTGCATCAGCGGCTTTTTGTTGCATTGTTTTACTCATATTACACCCTATCTGAAATCTCTTTTAACCAGGTATAAGACTGATGTTGTTTTTGCTCATCGAAAATATAGCTTACTGCCATAATTTCATCAATTTCGATTCTCTCTTTTAACGTTTTGAGTTGTTGTTCAACACTCTCACGGCTGCCGATAAGTGAACACGCTGTCATTTGACTAACCACGGTTTTCTCTTGGTTGTACAACGCATTTTGTTGAAAAGCAACAGGTCCGAAATGCGGCACCATCTCAGCTTTCACAAAATTTTCCCAGACCTTTTCGTCAGACTCGACGGGTGGCTGCAAATTGTTCTGAGCGTTGGTTACTACATTTAAGAAAAACTGGGTTTGAGTAGTAGCAAGCTGTTCCGCCTCTTGATCGGTTTCAGCCACGATTGCATTCACACCTAAAATCACATAAGGTTTATCCAACACTTTAGACGGTTTGAAGTTTGAGCGGTAGATTCTCACCGCATCGTCCATAAAACGTGGGGCAAAATGCGAGGCAAAGGCATAAGGTAAGCCACGTTCTGCGGCTAAATACGCACTTTCGGGGCTAGATCCTAGAATATAAAACGGCACATTTAGCCCTTGTGCAGGGTAAGCAGATACAGGATTTGTGCCTTCAAAATAGCCTTTTAGTTCGCTGATTTCATCGGGGAAAGGCAAACTTTGTGCATTACGACGTAAAGCGGTGGCGGTACGCATATCAGTACCCGGTGCACGCCCAAGCCCTAGTTCTACACGGTTAGGGTAGAGCGTTTCAAGTGTGCCGTACTGTTCTGCCACAATGTAAGGGCTGTGGTTAGGCAGCATTACGCCACCTGATCCCACTCTTAATGTTTCAGTGTGAGAAAGTGCGTGCTGAATGAGTAATTGTGTTGCCGAGCTGGCAAGGTTTTTCATATTATGATGTTCTGCAATCCAATAGCGTTCAATGCCGATCTTTTCTGCGTGTTTTGCTAATTTCACCATAGAATCGACCGCTTGTTTAGCGGTTTGCCCTTCACGAATAGGCACAAGATTTAGAATGGATAATTTTGTCATAAGGCTTTCCAATTGAATGAGAGTGTAAAATAAAAAAATGCCGAATAGGATTTACCTACTCAGCATTGTAAAACCATACTCTCAATATGGGGACAATTATTTTTTACTCAAGAAGATAATTGCATCAACATAACGTTGAATGAAATCATTCGTTGATGAAGAATCTGCAAAGCCTTCTAAATTCAATTGGTATTGACCATTTACGAAAAATGCAGGCACGCCACGAATTTGGAAGTCTTCCGCTAATTGAACTTGTTTATTCACCAAGCCATTTACGGCAAAGCTGTTAATGCCGCTATCAAACTGTTCAGCCGTAATGCCGTTTGCTAAAAATACAGCACGAATATCGTCCATTGATTTGAATGCATCTTTTTGTGCCCCTTCAAATAATGCAGTTTTTACTTTATCTTCAGCTCCTAATGCCATTGCTAATGCCCAAGCACGGGTTAAGTCTTCAGATTGGCGACCTAAGAAATTAACGTGATATTGCACTAATTTGGTGTCTTTTGGTAATTTTTCTTTAATTTGGCTTGGGATCTTGTAGCTTAATTCAAAATCATAGCAGTGCGGGCAGTAGAATGAGAAAAATTCCACCACTTCTTTTTGAGCCGATGGGGCTTTACGTACCTCAGTATATTCTTTCCCTGCGGTTGGATCAGCGGCGATTGCCGTTGAGTTAAATGCAAAAAGGGCAGAAAGTGCAACAAAAACCGTTTTTAATGCCAATTTTTTCATAATGATTCCTTCAAAAAATGTTGATAAATATAAGTGCTAAACCAGCTAACGGATAAGACAACCTTAATCGTTTAAAATTCCACGTGCACGCAATAAAGCGGTTTTAAAGTCATCTTCATAATCTTTTTTTATGCCCGGAATAGGCTCAAGCTTATCTGCGTTTCGCATTTTTAGCTGATAAATTAAGACCTCATCGCTCAAGG
>NZ_JBXGGI010000099.1:0-26491 GCF_056854775.1 Mannheimia sp. | reverse complement strand
TTGGCATAATTTAAGTCCAAACCGAACTTGGTTACGGAAGTTGCTAAAAGGCTCTACGGTTGAATAAAAATAAACCCCGAAATGTAATTTTCGGGGTTTATTTTATTATTTAGCGAATAATACCACGCGTTGAGCGTTTGAAGAATTCTTTGAAAATAGCAACAGCCGGTTCGTTTGCTGCCAGTTGTTCAATTTCTGCCAAACTCTCTTCTAATGTTTTCCCACTAGTATAGATTAGTTTATATACTTTGCGGATTGCGTGTAACATTGCTTTATCAAAACCACGACGTTTTAAGCCTTCAAGGTTAATACCAAACGGACGAGCGTGGTTACCTTGTGCCATTACATAAGGAGGAACATCTTGGCTAACCATTGAGCCGCCGCCTAGCATAACGTGTGAGCCAATGACCACAAACTGATGAATTGCAGACATTCCACCTACAATCACGAAATCGTCTAATGTAACGTGTCCTGCAAGTGTACCATTGTTAGCAATAATGCAGCGGTTACCAATAGAGCAGTCGTGAGCAATATGGGTGTTGATCATAAATAAATTATCATCGCCGATTTTAGTTACACCACCGCCTTGTACTGTACCACGATGAATGGTTACGCTTTCACGAATACGGTTACGATTACCAATGATGACTTTGGTCGGCTCGCCTTGGTATTTTAAATCTTGGTTGATTTCCCCAATACTGGCAAATTGGAAAATATGGTTGTCCTCGCCAATTTCAGTTAAACCATTAATTACAACGTGTGAATGGATTTTTGTTCTTGCACCGATTTTTACATCTTTACCAATCACCGTAAATGGTCCGATTTCAACACGAGCACCAATTTGTGCACCCTCTTCAATAATAGCAAGTGGGCTGATTTGAGCGGTTGAATCAATTAGACGCATAGTTAGCTCCTTTAATTTTAGCTAGATTAAATTATTTACGGCGTGCACACATTAAGTCCGCTTCACACACTAATTTTCCATCAACGTATGCTTTACCTGTGAATTTAGTGATGCCTCGCACTTCTTTTAAAAATTCCACTTCAAGTTGAAGCTGATCGCCGGGTACTACAGGACGTTTAAAGCGAGCATTATCAATCGCAGCAAAGTAATAAAGCTCATCTTCATTTAACTTACCATAAGTTGCAACTGCTAATACGCCTGTTGCTTGAGCCATCGCTTCAAGAATTAATACACCGGGAAAAATCGGAGCATTTGGGAAATGACCTGTAAAACACGGTTCATTAAAAGTTACATTTTTAATCGCTTTTAGCCATTTGCCTGCTTCATAGTCTGTTACACGATCAACTAAAAGAAAAGGGTATCTATGCGGTAGCATACCCATAATTTCGGTAACTTCAATAATTTTAGACTCACGATTTTCAGTTGTAGTTTCTGACACTTTAGACCTCTAATAATTAATCATTAAAACGTTTTTCGAGTGATTTTAAACGTTTATTCATTTCATCAATATTCATCACTAATGCAGCAGTTTTACGCCACTCTTTATTCGTCTGTAGCGGAATACCTGATGAATAAATGCCTTTTTCTGTAATTGGTCGCATCACCATTCCCATACCAGTAATGATAGCACCATCACAGATTTCCATATGACCGTTAATAACGCTCGCTCCTCCAATTTGGCAGAAACGACCGACTTTTAGACTGCCAGCCATAATTACACCGCCAGCAACGGCAGTACCAAAACCAATGTGAACATTATGGGCGATTTGGCAGAGGTTATCAATAATCACATTATCTTCGATTACAGTCGGATTTAACGCACCTCTGTCAATACAAGTGCAAGAGCCGATTTCCACACGATTACCGATAATCACACCACCGGTTTGTGGGATTTTAATCCATTGACCTTTATCGTTAGCATAACCGAAGCCATCGCTACCAATCACGGCTGAAGATTGGATTAAACAATCAGAACCGATTTGTACATTATGGTAAACTGACACATTTGCCCAGAGTTGGGTTCTTGCACCAATTTTACTATTTTTTCCGACGAAGCAGCCTGCACCGATTATCGCATCATCGCCTAGCTCTACACCGCTTTCAATCACGGCATTTGCCCCAATAGATACATTATTACCTAATTTGGCTTCAGGCGAAATGACCGCATTTCGGTGAATGCCTGTTGCCGCTTTTGGGGTAGAGTCCATATATTGTGCCAGTAATGCGTAAGCTACATAAGGATTCGCTACGATAATTAAATTTTGATCTTCACGGCAAAATTCAACATCTGCGGGGCTAACAATGATTGCACCTGCGTTACAAGCGGTTAAATTTTCCCGATATTTTGCATTTGAGATAAAGGTAATTTGAGAGCTGTTTGCTTTATCTAAAGCGGCTATGCTTTGAATAGCCAAATCGGCGTTACCCTTAAGAGTACCGCCGATATGCTCCGCTAAATCAATTAAACGGAAATTTGCCATTATTTTTTCGCTTCTTCTGGTTTAGTTTCTTCAGCTTTCGCTTCCGGTGCTTTATCTACAGCCGGTTGAGCTTCTGTCGGTTTTTCTATTTTGATATCAGGGTGTTTTTTTACAATCGCATCAAGCACTGCTTCAGTAATGTCTTTGCTTTCATCTTCCGCATAAAGTGCAACTTGAGGTTGGAGTATTAAAGTATAACCTTTTGATTTTGCAATTTCTTTAATAGTTGCATTAACTTCATCTACTGCTTGTTTTTGAACTTCTTGAGGGTTGATACCACCATTTTCTTTATTAGCTTGCTCAATTTTTTTCTGGAAGTCGTCAGCACGTTTTTGGAATGCTTCTGCTTTTTTAGCAAAATCCGCTTCACGTTTTTGAATGGCTTCTACTTTCTTTTGGAAAGCATCTGCTTCTTTTTGAATTGCATTTTGACGAGCTTGGATATCTTTTGAACGTAAGCGAGGAGCTTCTTTCTCTAAAGCAGCTACTTTTTTCTTAATAGAAGCTTCAACAGTTTTTTGCTCATCTTGTAATTTTTGAGCATCGGTATTGATTTTGTTACGTTCAGCCGTTAATGCTTTATTTTCTTCAGCTAATTTTTTGTCTTCATCTGCAAATTTTTCTTGGCTTTCCTTCACGAATTTATCGAATTTTGCCGTTGCGTCTAATAAAACAGGGTGGTTTTGTAAAACGTAAGTTGGATCAACAAAACCAATGGTATCCGCTGCGGTAGCCATATTTGTTGCAGTTGCTAAAGCAATAGTTAAACCTGTCATTTTAAATAATTTTTTCATTGTTTTTCCTTTTTAAAGAAACGGTTGAATTAAGCGGTCAATTTGCAAAATTTATGTCATTTTTGACCGCTTGTAGTGAATTAGAATGAGCTGCCGATATTAAATTGGAATTGCTCGATTTCATCATTATCATACTTACGAATTGGTTTCGCATAAGAGAATGACAATGGACCAATTGGCGACATCCATTGGAATGCAACACCTGCCGAAGCACGGAAACGTTTGAAATCACCGTGATTAGGTAATGTTGGGTATTCTGATTGTTTCCATTTAGTATTCCAAGCTGTTGCTGCATCAACAAAGATAGAAGTTCTTACATTGTGTTGGTATTTTTCGCTCACAAATGGTGTTGGTGTAATTAGTTCCAAACTTGTAGCCACTAAAGCATTACCACCGATAATATCATTATTTACATTATCAAATTTGCCTGATTTAGCATTGTAGTAAATAGCTTGTGGACCGATTGCACCGTAAGAGAAACCTCTTAATGTACCAATACCACCAGCGGTGTAAAGTTGGTAGAATGGTACTTCTTTTCCACCCAAACCGTTAGTATAAGCAACGCTCGCTTTAGTTGAGATAACCCATTTATGTTCACGATTTAATGGGAAATAGTTTCTAAAGTCTGCACTTACACGATAATATTTATTATCAGAACCCGGAATAGTGATTTTACCACCGATATTCGCTGTAGTTCCTTCTGTCGGGAAATAACCTCTATTTAAGCTGTTATAGTTCCAACCTAATGAAAAATCGAAATCATCTGCTTTAATTTTGTCATAGTAGCTTGAGTTAGGATCAAACTTAAAGTTCATTGATTTCACATATTTTTCACGGGTATATTCACGAGACGCATTTTTGATTTTATCGTGCGTATAGCCCAAACCTAAATAGTATGAGTTATTTTCATTCACCGGGAAGCCAAGCGTACCGTTAATACCATAAGTTTGGCGTTTATATGAAGCGACGTTATCATTTTTCGAGTTATCGTAATCTTCATAGAATACATTACCGCCTAAACTTACCCCATCTTTAGTGAAGTACGGCTCGGTATAGCCTAAGTTGATACTTGTACCATAATCGTTACGATTACCGTTTAAGCTGATAGTTGAACCCATACCTAAGAAGTTATCTTGTTTGATACCTGCTTGGTAGCTGATACCACTTTCTGTACCGTAACCGATACCAAAGTTAATACTACCTGTATTACGCTCTTTAATTTTATACACTACATCAACTTGGTCTGAAGAGTTTTCTACATTTTGCATAGACATCTCAACACTTTCATAGAACCCGGTTCTTTCTAAGCGAGCTTTACCTAATGATGCTTTATTAGTTGATAACCAAGCACCCTCTTGCTGACGCATTTCACGGCGGAGAGTTGAGTCTGCGGTAACATCATTGCCTTCGAATCGAATTTTACGCACATAAATTCGACGACCGGCATCAACGACAAAGCTGATTTTAACGCTATTATCTGCATCATTAAATTGAGGATGAATATCTACTTTAGCAGAGCCGTAGCCGGCATCACCTAAGATGTTTTTAATTTCTTCTTCAATTTGGGTGAGATCTGATTTACGGAAGGTTTGACCCGCTTTAAAATCTTTTAATAATGGATTTAATTTATTGTCCATATTGGCAGTATTGCCGATAATACGCATTTCACTGATATTGTATTGTGAACCTTCGTTTAATTTGTATGTGAGGTTCACTTCAGTTTTATCATCATTGAATTGCACATCGGTATCTTCAATCGCAAATTTGGCATAACCACGATTTAAATAGAAGTCTCTCAATGTTTCTAAATCTTTTTGGTAAGCCGTTTGTTCAAATTTGCTACTTTCAAAAATATTCCACCAAGATACATCGGGCTGAATATCTAAATTTTCTAATAATTTTTTATCAGAGAATGCGTTATTACCTTCAAATTTAATGGTTTTCGCCTTTGTTACATCGCCTTCATCAATCACTAATTTAACATTTACACCACCTTCGGTATTATTTGTTACAACGGTATCGATTTTAGCTAAATAACGACCTGTAGAGCGGTAATGTTCAACAAGGCTTTCTTTAAAGGCTTCTAATTTTTCAGCATTAAAAATTTCACCTTGAGCAATTAAGTTGGTTTTTAAATTTTGTTCCAACGCGTCTTTGGGGATAGCCTTATTGCCTTCAAGTTCTACTTTACCGATAATCGGTTTTTCCGCTAGTTTAATAACAAGGGTATTGCCTTCTCGTGTTGCACGCACATCTGCAAAACGTTGCTGACTGAATAAGTGGCGAACTACATTGGAAACATCTGTATCTGTTGCAGTTTGGCCTACTCTAACAGGAATAGATGAAATAATAGCTGCACCTGTTGTTGGCTGAACGCCTTCAACACGAATATCTTTAACGACGAAAGGTGCAGCAATGACACCATTTGCAATTAAAAGAGAAGAAAGTAATAATTTTTTCATTGAAATTATCCTATGATTGTATTGCATTAATTTGCAAAATTATTAGAAAAATAAACCGCTTGTTAAAAATGAATAACGTCATTGATAAAGGCAAACACCATTAACCCTAGTACAAATGCAATGCCGATTTGTTGAAATAGCATCTGTATTTTTTCAGATAATGCTTTGCCTCGAACAGCTTCAACAGCTAATAAAACCAGTTGTCCGCCATCTAACGGTAAAATTGGAAACAGATTCATTACGCCTAAATTGACACTGATTAATGCCATAAAACTTAAATAATAAATCAAGCCAATTTCAGCCGTTGCCCCAGCTCCTTTTGCCATTGAGATAGGACCGCCTAAATTTTTAATTGATAAATCACCGGTAATTAGATTACCAATAAATTGTAGTATGGTTTGAATTAAAGACCACACTTTTTCAATACTTTTATAAAATGCGGTAAGAATATCATATTTTAATTCGGTGCGATATTTATCTGCAAGCCTTTCGTATGTTGGCACAATGCCGATAATGTAGCGGTCATCTCGCTTTTCGGGCTGAAGACTTAGTGTCTTAATTTGCCCTTTTTGTTCAATTTGAAGTTCAATTAAATTGCCCGTTTGAACATTTTCCACAAGAGAAACCCAATCAAAAGGTTGTTGATTAATCTTGAGAATTTTATCCCCCGAAGTCAATCCCACTTTTTCAGCAGGCGAGTTTTCAACAACTTCTTTGATTTCAGGCATTACTTTCGTACTTTTAGGACGAATACCTAATACCGTTAATGGATTTTCTTTGGCACTATCAATATTCCAGCCGGAAAGATCTAACTCATAGCGTTGAGTAGCTTGAGTATCAATTAGTTGTCCTTCTAGTTGTACATTTTTATTGCCAACTGCACCCACTAATGCAAGCGAAGCACTTTCCCAATCGTGAATATTTTGATTACCTATTTTTGTAATTTCTAATTCAGCAGGTAATTGAGCTTGTGCTGCAATCGTATTAGGTAAAACCTCACCAATTACAGGCTTAATAGTAGGAATACCTGAAACAAATACTACCCAATAAGCGAGTATTGCAAAAATAAAGTTTGCGGCAGGACCTGCAAAAATAATAAAAGCACGCTGTAAAACAGACTTCGTCGCTAATGATTGCTCTGGTCTGGCATCAACGCCTTGCTCGCCATTCCATATTTGTACATAGCCACCAAGTGGAATTAATGAGAAAGCAAATTCTGTGCCGTGCTTATCAGTTTTTCTAAATAACACTTTACCAAAACCGATAGAAAAACGGGTTACTTTCACGCCACATTTACGTGCAGCCCAGAAATGCCCGTATTCGTGTACGAATACCAGTACGCAGATTAGAACAAAAAAGGCAATAGTTGAAGTCATAGCTTATAGTACAAAAAAGAAGAACGTTGTGAAAAACGGAATTGCTGCTGTTAAGCTATCAATACGATCTAAAATACCGCCGTGTCCCGGAATAAGATTACTGCTGTCTTTAATACCGGCTTGGCGTTTGAACATACTTTCAACTAAATCGCCTAGTACAGAAATTGCTACCGTTGCAATAGAAACTATAATAAATGGTGTGGTGGCTAATTCTCTGCCGAATACATTCACAGGTGTAAGTTGTAAGAATGCAAAAGCAATCACGCCTGACGTTAATAAACCACCCAAAACACCTTCCCACGATTTACCCGGAGAAACTTTCGGTGCAAGTTTTCTTTTACCAAATGCTCTACCAAAGAAATAAGCACCGGAGTCTGCCCCCCACACTAATAAGCAAACATAGAGGAATAAATAAGTACCTTGATACGGATCGATATGGTAATTATGGAAGCGTAATGCTAATACACCAATTAAAAAAGGAATTAAGGTAGCAAAACCAAATAAGAATTTAGCTACAACCGACTTTTCCCATAGTTTGGCAGAATTTGGATAAGTAACTACTAATACAAGAGCAATTAGCCACCAAATGCAACCAATAAAGAGAATAGGCGTGGTTTCATCAGTAATAAAACGTGTTGCTCGGATATAATCGGTATTAGCAACTACTGCAAAAAGCAATAAACAGATCGTAACCATAGCCACAATCGCACGAGGTACAGGGCGTTTAAAACCTGCAAATTGAGCCCATTCCCACATTGCTGCGACAATAATTGCAGATAATGCGATAGTTAATGGCAACGGAGATAGCCAGAAAATAGCTGCCAATACGGCAATAATCATAATAATTGCTGAAAGTACACGTTCTTTAAGCATTGTGTTTCCTTGTAAATTGTATTAACAACCACCAAATCGGCGTTCACGCTGTTGATAAGCTAAAATTGCTTCACTAAAAGAGTCTTCGTTGAAATCAGGCCATAAAACAGGGCTGAAGAAGAGTTCCGCATAGGCAATTTGCCATAATAAAAAGTTGCTGATTCTCTGCTCGCCACTTGTTCTAATAAGTAAATCAACCTGAGGTTGAGCTTCTGTTACTAAATGTTGCTGAAATAACTCAGGGGTAATTTGTGCAATATCAAGCCGGCTCTCTTTTACTTGTAACGCTAATTTTTGTGTAGCTTGCACAATATCCCAATAGCCACCGTAATTTGCCGCAATATTTAAAATTAGCCCGGTATTGTTTTCAGTTAATTTTTCTGATTCTGCAATACGTTTTTGCAAACTTTCACTAAAGGCAGATTTATCACCAATAATATTCAAACGGATATTATTTTTATGCAATTTTTTGACTTCAGAATCTAAGGCTTTCATAAAAAGTGTCATTAAAGCGGACACTTCAGTTTCCGGTCTGCTCCAATTCTCACTACTAAAAGCATAAAGTGTTAGTACCTTAATCTGATATTTGGCTGCAAAACTTACCGCAGAACGAACCGCTTTCACACCGTTTTGATGCCCGAAAATGCGTAATTTTCCTTTCTGCTTAGCCCAGCGACCATTGCCGTCCATAATAATGGCAACGTGTTTGGGCATATTTTGAGGATCAAAGTTCACGGATTCACTCACTAAAATAATAAATAAGATAAAAATGGTAGTAACTATATCATAGGATAGGCAAGAGTGGAATTGACAAGCGATATTTGCACAGGTTTTTCTAAAAAAATGAAAAAAATCAAGCATTGTCATCAAACTGTCATAATTCTTTTCTACACTTACTCACGCAACAGCAATCTAACGTAAGGAGAATTACTATGCTAATGCGTAAGACTAAAAAAATAATGTTATTAGGTACTCTTTTTGCATCAGTGGCGGCGGTTTCTCACGCTCACACTATTACAGGAGCAGGGGCATCTTTCCCTTATCCGATTTATGCGAAATGGGCTGCCTTATATGAAAAAGAGACAGGTAATAAAGTAAATTATCAATCAATCGGTTCAGGTGGCGGTCAGCAACAAATTATTGCAAAAACCGTTGATTTTGGTGCATCTGATGACCCAATGAAAGCAGAATTATTACAACAACATCAATTATTACAATTCCCGGCAATTATCGGCGGCACAGTGCTGGTTGTGAATTTACCGGGCATTAAAGAAGGTGAATTAAAACTTTCCGGCGACTTACTGGCTCAAATCTATCTCGGCAAAGTTGCTAAATGGAATGATGCCGCTATCCAAAAACTAAATCCAAATTTAAATCTCCCTGATAAAGATATTCTTGTTATCCATCGTTCAGACGGCTCAGGTACAACTTTTGGTTTTACTAACTATCTTTCTAAAGTTTCAAGTGAATGGAAATCAACCGTTGGTGAAGGAAAAGCCGTGAAATGGCCGAAAGGGCACGGTGGTAAAGGCAATGAAGGTATTGCAGCCTATGTTCGCCAAATGAAATATTCTATCGGTTATGTGGAATATGCGTATGCGAAACAAAACCAACTTGCGTGGACAGCGTTACAAAACCAATCAGGTGAATTTGTTCAGCCGAACAAGGAAAGTTTTATGGCAGCAGCAAGTAATGCGAAATGGAATGAAGCAGAAGGTATGGGTGTAATTTTGACCAATGAAGCGGGTGAAAAATCTTGGCCTATTACGGCGGCAAGTTTCATCTTAATTCGCAAAAAAGAGGGTAAACCTGAAGCAACGCAAAATGTCGTGAAGTTCTTTGATTGGGCGTTTGCTAAAGGGCAAGATGCCGCTGCTGAGCTGGATTATGTGCCAATTCCTGAAGATGTTGTAAAAAGCATTCAACATAAATGGAATACTGAATTGCAAAAATAATGAAAAAAGTGACCGCTTGTAGGAGTGGTCGCCTATTTTACCGCTTTCATATAGAAAAATAATTATGTCTAAGATGAACCAATTTTTAAATCAAAATCGATTTGAAATATTTTTTAGAAATATGACCGCTTGTTTTGCGTGGTTAGTATTTCTGTTGCTTGCTGGAATGATGATTTCGTTATTTGTAGAAAGTTGGCCAAGTATCAAAAAATTTGGCGTGAGCTTTTTATGGGATAGCGAATGGGATCCTGTGCAGAATCAATATGGTGCATTAATGCCGATTGTGGGGACATTAATTACTTCCTGTTTAGCCTTAATCATTGCAGTACCGATTTCATTTGGCATTGCGATGTTTATCAACGAACTTTCACCACAATGGCTAAAACGCCCAATTGGAACTGCCGTTGAAATGTTAGCCGCTATTCCTTCCATCATTTATGGTATGTGGGGCTTATTTGTGTTCGTGCCTTTATTCCAAGAACATATTCAACCGATGATGATCGAATGGTTTGGTGATCTGCCTTTACTTGAATATTTATTTTCAGGTGCACCTTTTGGGATTGGTTTATTTACCGCTGGTTTAGTGCTTGCCATTATGATTATTCCATTCATCGCTTCAATGATGCGTGATGTGTTTGCAATTGTACCACCAATGCTAAAAGAAAGTGCCTACGGATTAGGTTCAACTCGTTGGGAAGTATTATGGAAAGTAGTGCTACCTTATACTAAAACAGGTCTTATCGGCAGTATTATGTTGGGTTTTGGTCGTGCATTAGGCGAAACAATGGCAGTAACTTTTGTGATTGGTAATGCTTTCCAAATACCAAATTCATTATTCTCACCTTCAGTTTCTATTGCTTCAGCTATTGCAAATGAATTTAACGAAGCCTCGGGCTTACAAAAATCGGCATTAATTGAATTAGGTTTAGTCCTTTTCTTAATTACAACGATTGTACTGTCTATTTCTCGCTTAATGATTTTAAGAATGCAGCGTAAGGAAGGAAAATAATGAAAAATTTACAGAACGCTCGTTTTTACAGACGTAAATGTTGTAACAGCATAATGCTAAGTTTAGCCTATGTGGCAGTTGCTTTTGGTTTGTTTTGGCTTTGTTGGATTTTATATTCACTGATTAGTCGAGGTATTCCGGGGCTTTCATTAGAACTTTTCACACAAATTACCCCGGCACCAAATGAGCAGGGTGGTTTAAGCAATGCGATTTTAGGCTCGCTACTTATTGTGGGAACTGGTACGCTTATCGGTACGCCAATTGGCATTTTAGCCGGCACTTATTTAGCGGAATATGGCAACTATAGCCGTTTTGCTAAAGTAACTCGTTTCTTAAACGATATTTTACTTTCTGCTCCGTCAATTATTATTGGCTTATTTGTGTACACACTTTATGTCTCAAAAGTAGGTCATTTTTCTGGTTGGGCAGGCTCTTTAGCCTTAGCGTTATTGGTTATTCCAATTGTGGTGAGAACCACAGACAGTATGCTTAACCTGATTCCAAACAACTTGCGTGAAGCAGCAATTGCATTAGGTTGCCCACAATGGCGAATGATAGTGATGATCTGCTATCGTGCCGCAAAATCTGGGATCTTAACAGGTGTATTACTAGCGGTTGCCCGTATCGCAGGTGAAACAGCTCCATTACTGTTTACCGCATTGTCGAACCAATTTATGTCTTGGGATATGAATGCACCAATGGCGAACTTACCTGTTGTGATTTACCAATATGCGGCAAGTCCGTTTACAGATTGGAATAATCTTGCTTGGGCAGGTGCAATTTTAATTACGCTATTTGTGTTATGTATCAATGTTTTAACCCGTGTTTTCTTACAACCAAAACAGAAATAATAAGGTGTTTAGAAATGAACATAGAACCAAAAATTTCAGTACAAAATCTTAATTTTTATTATGGCGATTTCCACGCTTTAAAGAATATCAACTTAAATATTGCAAAAAACAAAGTAACCGCATTTATCGGACCTTCCGGTTGTGGTAAATCGACCTTATTGAGAACCTTTAACCGTATGTTTGAGCTTTATCCAAACCAAAGAGCGGAAGGGGAGATCAATTTAGACGGCGAAAATCTATTAACTACTGATACGGATATTTCCATTATTCGTGCAAAAGTAGGTATGGTATTCCAAAAGCCAACGCCATTCCCTATGTCAATTTATGACAATATTGCCTTTGGCATTCGTCTATTTGAGAAACTATCGAAGCAAGAGATGAATGAGCGAGTAGAATGGGCTCTAACCAAAGCCGCATTATGGAATGAAGTGAAAAATAAGTTACATCAAAGTGGTGATAGTTTGTCAGGCGGACAACAGCAGCGTTTATGTATTGCCAGAGCCATTGCCATCAAACCAGATGTCTTATTGTTAGATGAGCCTTGTTCGGCATTAGACCCAATTTCTACAATGAAAATTGAAGCCTTGATTACCGAACTCAAGCAAGATTATACTGTGGCAATGGTAACGCACAATATGCAACAAGCTGCACGTTGTTCTGATTACACCGCATTTATGTATCTTGGCGAGCTAGTGGAGTTTGGTGAAACAGCACAAATTTTTAGCCAACCTAAAATTCCGCGTACGGCAGATTATATTCAGGGCAAAATGGGTTAGCTAATTCAGTTAAATGCAGTGTTAATATCAATTTCACTGCATTTTTTCTATTGGAGTATGGATAATGAGCAGAAGCATTTTAGTGGTAGAAGATGAACGTGGCATTCGTGAGATGATTAGTCTTTTTCTAATGCAACATCAATATAATGTCATTGAAGCAGAAGATTACCAAAGTGCAGTGAAAAAACTTGCCGAAAAACCACAATTGGTTTTATTAGATTGGATGTTACCGGGACGTTCTGGGGTTCAACTTATTGAATATATGAAAAAGAACGAAGAAATCGCTCAAATTCCTGTAATTATGCTTACTGCTCGTAGTGCAGAAGAAGATTGTATTACCTGCTTAAATGCTGGGGCAGATGATTATGTTATCAAACCCTTTTCTCCCAAGGTGTTACTAGCTAGAATTGAAGCCGTTTGGCGAAGAATTTACGAACAAACCACACAAATTATTCAGATAGGCGATTTAACGTTGGACGAAAATGCTCAACGAGTTTCTTATCTATCTGAACAAGTCCACTTAAGCCATACTGAATTCAAATTACTCCATTTTTTTATGACACACCCGGAAAAAGTGTACTCTCGTGAGCAATTATTAAATCGAATTTGGGGCGATGATTTAGAAGTGGAAGATAGAACGGTAGATAGCTATATCCGCCGCTTACGCCGTAGCCTTGAGCCTTACCAATGCGATAGCTATGTGCAAACGGTAAGAGGAAGTGGCTATCGTTTTTCACAGCATATTCAAGGTGAGTGATGAAAAAATTACTTAACTTTTTAGCGGAATTGATTTTATCTGCTTTAATTGCGTTTATATTTAGTTTATTTGGCTTAGATTTCAGCACTTGGCTGATTGTCATTTTTGTTGGTTTATTGGTATGGCATCACATCACAGAACACCGCTTACTTCAAACTCTAAACCCACAAAGTAAGAAAGATTTAGAACTGATTAATTTAGAAAACTTTTCCCAAACGATAGCTTATTATCGTAATAAAAATAAAAAAGAGAAGTTTGAGAATTTACGCCTGCTGTCTAAATTAAATAAAAATATTCAATATTTACCTGATGCAATTATGATCGCACAAGCAGACGGGGAGCTAGTTTGGTGTAATAACGCAGCTCAAAAAATGTTTGATTTCTACTGGCATAAAAAAACGCAAAAAAACATTCTCAATGTGATTTTTTACAAACAATTTAAGCACTATTTTACTCAGCCTAAGAAAAGCAGACCGCTTGTATTGCTGACTTATAACGAACGTTATATTGAAATCCACATTCATCAATATGATCCAGAAACCTTGCTGATTATTGGACGTGATATTACAGAAATGATAAAACTACTACGTTCCAGACAAACATTTTTAAGTAATATTAACCACGAATTAAGAACACCGCTAACGGTATTGCAAGGTTATTTGGAAATATTAGCGGATCAACCTGTACAAAGTTTGCTACAAGAAAAAGCGATAAAGGCAATGCAAGAGCAGAGCTTGAGAATGACGAATTTATTACAGCAGTTGAATATGTTGGCGAAAATTGAAACCTCATCAAATAAAGACCATCAATTGTTTGATATGTCTGCAATGATTCTTTCACTCAAAAAAGATGCGGAAATTTTAAATACTTACTCGCACAAAATTACTTTTGATATTCAGCCAGATGTAGAAATACTCGGTAACGAACATCAGCTACACAGCGTAGTGTCTAACTTAATTTACAACTCAATTAAGCATTCGGGGCAGGAATGCCATATTGAGATCAGTTGGAAACCGTGCGAACAAGGTATGAAATTTGAAGTAAAAGATGATGGAATTGGCATTCCTGAAATTCACTTGCCACATTTAACCGAACGTTTTTATCGAGTTGATGAATCCCGAAGTAAGAAAACGGGGGGCAGCGGTTTAGGGCTGGCAATAGTGAAGCACGCATTAGAGCAACACGCCTCAACACTCAACATTACCAGCAAAGAAGGCGAGGGGAGCAGTTTTTCTTTTGTACTGAAATCAGCATAATGCTCCCATAATGGTTAGAAATTATCTTTTTTCTTCCGAAGTGCAATAAATTCGGCTAAATCGACCGCTTGCATAAACGGATTTACCTGCATTTCAAGCCCAATGGTGGTAGGTAAAGTCGGTTTATTTTGCGAGTGTAAAATATCCACTTGTTCTTGGTATTCTGCGAGAGTGCAGCTTGTGGGTAACACGGCTTCAGCAAATTTTAGATTGCTCTTCGTGTATTCGTGGGCTGGATAGGCTTGAACCGAGTTAGGTAGAGTTTTAAAGCGTTGTAACGCATCAAATTGGGCTTGATAATCACCGGTGAAAACACGTCCGCAACCGCCGGAAAATAACGCATCGCCGCAAAAAAGATAATCATAACCAAACAAATAACTAATATGCCCTGCGGTATGTCCTGCACTTTCAATAATTCTTACATCGTAATCAAACAGTCTAATATATTGTTCTGGCGAAACAATCACATTTGCAAACTCAGCAACTTCTTGCGGACCATAAATAGGAGTATTTGGATATTTTTCTCGAATACCAGCTACACCATCAGTATGGTCGCTATGGTTATGGGTAAGTAAGATAGCGGTTAAATTTAGCGAATTTTTTGCAATAAAGTCTAATACAGGCTGATGTTCTGACGGATCAACAATAATCACATCTTGTTCTTTACGAATTGCCCAAATATAGTTATCGCTTAATGCCGGAATGGGAATGATCTGGAGCATAGGATTCTCCTGATGATATAAGTTAGATAAAAGGGTGGGGCGTTACCAGCCACCCTCGGCACACAGAAATTTCAACCCAGACTGCTTTCTTCCGAACCTGATCAAGTAAGCTGAACACCATTGCGAGGAACCAATAACGCCCCATTGAATTACGCTCATTGCGTAAGGCTTTCTATTATAGATAAATTTAAAAATAAGACAAGGCAGAATTTTACAAGCGGTTATTTTCTGATAGAAATTTGCAAATTTCTATGAAAATTCGACCGCTTGTAACTTTATACTTTTAATAATAATGCCACCGCTTCACAAGCAATACCTTCTCCACGCCCAGTAAAGCCCAACTTTTCCGTTGTAGTGGCTTTTACATTCACTTGGGAAATATCGCATTTCAAATCATCAGCAATGGTTTGACGCATTTTATCGATATGTGGACGCATTTTCGGTGCTTGGGCGATAATGGTTACATCAACATTACCTACTTTATATCCTTGTGCTTGCACTTGGCGATAGGCTTCAATTAATAAACCTCGACTATCAGCATTTTTATATTGCATATCGGTATCCGGGAAAAGTTTGCCAATATCGCCTAATGCAACTGCACCGAGTAACGCATCGGTTAGAGCGTGAAGGGCAACATCGCCATCACTATGAGCAATAAAACCTGTGTGGTAAGGCACTTCAACGCCTGCAATAATGAGCGGTCGGTTTTCGCCAAAGGCGTGAACGTCAAAACCGTGTCCAATACGAATCATATATTATTTCTCCAAATTTATAAGCTAGAGTGATGAGTGAGGTAAAACTCTGCTAAGGCTAAATCTTCCGGACGGGTAATTTTGATATTATCGCTTCTGCCGGCAACAAGCTGTGGTTGATACCCGCTTAGCTCCATAGCAGAGGCTTCATCGGTTACAATTTGTCTTTTACTAAAGGCTGTTTCTAACGCCGTTTTTAGCTTCTTAGCAGGAAAAAATTGTGGCGTTAAAGCGTGCCATAAAGTTGAACGATCTTCTGTATGCAAAATTTGCGTGCCGTTGGCTCGCTTCATTGTATCAATAGAAGGGGTGGCTAAAATGCCCCCTTGCTCATCTTCAATTTGCAAAAGTTTATCTAAATCCGACCGCTTGAGGCAGGGGCGAGCAGCATCGTGAACTAACGCCCAAGCATTTTCATCCTCAATGGCGTTTAACGCATTGAATACGGAATCTGCTCGTGTTTCACCACCAAACACAATTTGGATTTGGGGCGATTTGAGTAATGCAATTTCGGTATAGAAAGGATCATCTTTTGCCACTGCTACAATCACTTTGGCAATTTTAGGGTGATCAAGAAAAAGGGAAACCGTATGTTCTAAGATGGTTTTCCCTTTTAATGTTAAATACTGTTTTGGTTTGTCTGCCTGCATTCGGCTACCTACGCCTGAAGCAGGAATAACCGCAAAAATTTTTCTTTTCATAAATGTTTTTATTTATTTTTTGGCACGATACGGTAGAACATTTCGTTCTCTTTTACCATTTCACGTTCAAGTCTGGCACGCTCTTCAAGTGCATCTACCCCATTTTTTAAGTCATAGATTTCTGCTTCAATCAGTTTATTGCGAGCGGTTAATCTCTCATTCTCTTCTTTTAAAGCAGAAACTTCCTCTTGAAGCTCTTGGTAATCTGTCCACCCATTTTTGCCAAACCAAAAACTATATTGGAAAAAGCAGAGTAGGAAGGCAAAAAAAATAATCAATAAACGCATTTATTTTCTCTTTGTTTTAAATGATAAGTACAAGCGGTCAGATTTTACCTTGAATTTGCAAAAAATCCTAAATTTCTTACCGCTTGTAGCAAAATTTCTGGTTTGACAAGCCTGAATCCATTTTAAAATTTGATGTAAAACAAAAAAATATAGAAATTTTGTTAAATTTAGGAGAAAAATTTCAAAAATTTGAAGTATGTAACATTTTTTTTATTTCATTTGAGTATAATAGGCACAGTTGAATTTTATAACTATTATGAGGTAATTACTATGTTAAATCGTATTGAACAAGAACTTGCAGACTTAGGTATTACAAATGTTAAAGAAATCGTTCGTAACCCTAGCTATGAGCAACTGTTTGAAGAAGAAATGAAATCAGATCTTCAAGGTTATGAAAAAGGTGTTTTAACAAACTTAGGTGCAGTAGCTGTTGATACAGGTATTTTTACCGGTCGTTCGCCAAAAGACAAATACATCGTTTTAGATGAAAAAACAAAAGATACTGTTTGGTGGACATCTGATGCGGCTAAAAATGATAATAAGCCGATGAATCAATCAACGTGGCAAAGCTTAAAAGGTTTAGTAACTGATGAGCTTTCAAACAAACGCTTGTTCATTATTGATGCATTCTGTGGTGCAAGCCCGGAACATCGTATCAATGTGCGTATTATTACGCAAGTGGCTTGGCAAGCACACTTCGTGAAAAATATGTTTATTCGCCCAACAGAAGAAGAGTTGAAAGATTTCAAACCTGATTTCGTGGTAATGAATGGTTCTCAAGTAACTAACCCGAATTGGAAAGAGCAAGGTTTAAATTCTGAAAACTTTGTGGCATTTAATATCACAGAAGGTGTACAAATCATTGGTGGTACTTGGTACGGCGGTGAGATGAAGAAAGGTTTATTCTCAATGATGAACTACTTCTTACCACTTAAAGGTGTTGCATCAATGCACTGTTCTGCAAACGTGGGTGAAGAAGGTGATGTTGCTGTATTCTTTGGTTTATCAGGAACAGGTAAAACCACATTATCAACCGATCCAAAACGTAAATTAATCGGTGATGACGAACACGGTTGGGACGAAAACGGCGTATTTAACTACGAAGGTGGTTGCTATGCGAAAACTATCAACCTTTCTATCGAAAATGAGCCGGATATTTACCGTGCAATCCGTCGTGATGCGTTATTAGAAAACGTGGTTGTACGCGAAGATGGTACTATTGATTTTGATGATAAATCAAAAACTGAAAATACACGTGTAAGCTATCCGATTTATCACATTGATAATATTGCAGTGCCATCAAAAGCAGGGCACGCGAAAAAAGTGATTTTCTTAACCGCTGATGCGTTCGGTGTGTTGCCTCCGGTATCTAAACTTACACCAGAGCAAACAAAATACTACTTCTTATCAGGCTTTACTGCGAAATTAGCCGGTACAGAGCGTGGTATTACCGAGCCAACCCCAACATTCTCAGCTTGTTTCGGTGCGGCGTTCTTATCTCTACACCCAACACAATATGCTGAAGTGTTAGTAAAACGTATGGAAGCAGCCGGTGCAGAAGCATACTTAGTGAACACCGGTTGGAACGGCACAGGTAAACGTATCTCAATTAAAGATACTCGCGGTATCATTGATGCGATTTTAGACGGCTCAATCGATAAAGCTGAAATGGGTAGCTTACCAATCTTTGATTTAGCTATTCCAACAGCATTACCGGGTGTTGATACCAATATTTTAGACCCTCGCAATACTTACGAAGACAAAGCACAATGGCAAGCTAAAGCAGAAGACTTAGCCGGTAGATTTGTGAAAAACTTCGAAAAATATGCAACTAATGATGAAGGTAAAGCATTAATTGCGGCAGGTCCAAAATTGTAAGCTGTGATTTAAAATAATTAAATATTTCAAGGACTAAACCTTTTGCAAGGTTTAGTCCTTTTGTATAAAAGGAGAATAAATGACAACATTCCAGCTAAGACTCAAAGCAAAAGATGAACTTACACCACATCCAACCGCTCAATATTGGCGAAAATGCCAAGTGGAAGAACTTTTTGATATGCCGTTTATGGATTTAGTATTTAAAGCAGCCCAAATTCATCGGGAAAATTTTGATTCAAATGCTATTCAGCTTTCGACTTTACTTTCCATTAAAACAGGTGGTTGCCCGGAAGATTGCGAATATTGTCCACAATCTGCTCGCTATGATACGGGGCTGGAAAAGCAGACAATGCTGGATATTGACACCATTATTGAAAAAGCCAAAATTGCTAAAGAAAGAGGAGCAAGCCGTTTTTGTATGGGGGCTGCTTGGCGAGGACCAAAGCCAAAAGATATTAAAGTGGTATCTGAAATTGTTGGGGCAGTGAAAGCATTAGGGCTAGAAACCTGTGGTACATTTGGAATGCTTGAAGAAGGAATGGCGGAAGAATTAAAAGAAGCAGGATTGGATTATTACAATCATAATTTAGATACCGATCCTGAACGCTACAATCAAATTATCCACACACGAAATCACGAAGACAGAATGGACACTCTCGGCAAAGTGCGTAATGCTGGGCTGAAAGTCTGCTGTGGAGGTATTGTGGGAATGAACGAAACCCGCCCTGAACGTGCCGGCTTAATTGCCAGTCTTGCTAATCTTGTCCCCCAGCCTGAAAGCGTGCCAATCAACCAACTTATTAAAGTAGAAGGCACACCTTTAGCTAATGCAGAAGAATTAGATTGGACGGAATTTGTTCGTACAATTGCTGTAGCAAGAATCACAATGCCACATAGTTTTGTTCGACTTTCTGCAGGAAGAACCGCAATGCCTGAAGCAATGCAAGCCCTTTGCTTTATGGCTGGAGCGAACTCTATTTTTTATGGCGATAAATTGCTCACCACAGAAAATCCAGAAGAAGATTATGACCGCAAATTAATGGATAAACTGAATTTGTATCCATTACAGTATGAAGAAAGGAAGTGAGGAATTACAAGCGGTTGAATTTGACTAAAAATTTGCAAATCGCTTAAACTTAAGTATAGGGCGGGTTCCTGCACCCGCCCATTAATTCTCTATATCACATCATTTTGGATCGAAACCATCACTTGGTCGATTTTGAAGTTATCGGTATCAATAATTTCAAATTTATATTTATCCCATAACACAAAATCAGTTTTCTTTGGAATTTTGCGTAAAATATACATCATAAAGCCCGCAATAGTTTCGTAGTTCTCTGCATTCGGAAACTCGGCAATATCTAAAGCACGCATTACATCTTCTAGTGGTGTTGCTCCATCAATTAACCAAGAATGTTCATTACGCTGAACAATTTGCTCCTCTTCGTTAGAAACCAACTCACCCATTACAATGCTCATCACATCATTTAGCGTAACAATACCCACTACTAACGCATATTCATTCACAATAACGGCGAAATCTTCACCGGTTGATTTAAAGAGTTCTAAAACTTCGTATAAAGAAAGCGTGTCCGGAATAAACAGTGATTTACGTAATACAGTTGAATCAGTTAGTTTTACCTGCTTCTCTTGTAGATAAAGCGTTAAAATATTATGGGTTTCAACATAGCCTAAAATTTTATCGATTGATTTATCACAAATTAATAGCTTAGAGTGAGAATTTGCTTTTACGGTTTCAAGCACTTGATCTCTATTGAAATTTTGTTCCAAGAAAACAATATTTTCACGTGTTGTCATTGTGGAGGTAACAGTACGTTGTTGCATTTCAAAGATATTTTCAATCAAGTATTGCTCTTGTTCTTTTACAATACCGGCTTGAGCTCCGGCATCAACTATTGCGAAAATATCCTCAGAGGTCATATTATCTTCTCGAATAGTTGGTACTCTAAACAGTTTGAAAATCGCATTTGCAATAGTGTCAAACAACCAAACTAAAGGCTTAAATATAATGATTGAAACGGTCATTATCCCTATTGTTCGCAAGGCGATTTTTTCCGGATTTGCCATTGCTAGTCGTTTAGGAATAAGATCGGCAAATAAAATAAAAGCCACCGTTACAAAAATAAAAGCTAACCAAGAGCTTGCACTTTCAACCCATTCTGCTTGGCTATATTGAGAAAGGAGAGAATAGACAAAAGGATTAACAATGCTCTCGCCAATTACCCCGCCTAAAATCGCCACCATATTTAAGCCGATTTGCACAACTGTAATAAAACGTCCAGGCTGTTCCTGTAACTTTAACACTTGGCTTGCTTTTGTGTTTCCTTCATTTGCCAGTTGCTGAAGTTTAAGTTTTCTTGCACCAGCCAGCGAAATCTCGGCAGAAGAGATGATTGCACTTATGATAATAAGTGCAATCAAAATTAAAATTGCTTCAAATAAATTCATAATAGATGTTTAGATAAAAATAAAAAATCTGCACCTTAATCAGTCGGTTTTACTCAACTTTTGGTGTGCAGATCACATTTTGCTTATAAACTGATTGATGAATTAGAACGGAATATCATCATCAAAGTTATTCATTGCAGGCTCAGCTTGTGGAGCGGGTTTAGATTGCTGTGGTGCAGAGCTTGAAGTTTGGTTATAGCCATAATTGCTATTGCCTTGATTATAGCTATTACCCGCAGGTGCTGAATTACCCCAACCGCCTTGCTGAGCACCCATATCGTTACCTTGACGACTGCCTAGCATTTGTAATACATCGCCTTGAATTTCTGTGGTGTAACGATCTTGCCCGTTTTGGTCTTGCCATTTACGAGTACGTAGGCGACCTTCCACATAAACTTGTGAACCTTTACGTAAGTATTGACCACAAACTTCCGCTTGACGACGATAGAACACAATACGATGCCATTCTGTTACTTCACGACGTTCACCAGTGTTTTTATCTGTCCAGCTTTCTGATGTTGCAACACTAATATTTGCAACTGCTTCGCCGTTTGGCATTGTACGCATTTCCGGGTCGTTACCTAAGTTACCTACGATAATTACTTTGTTGATACCAGCCATAAAATCCTCTTTCTCTGCTTTTATACAAAATTGTGGAGTATTCTACCCGAAAATTAGCTTATTGAACACAGAAAAACTGATATTTTGTACAGTTTTATTAAAATATGCGATAATGCTCGAAAATTTAGAAAATAGTGCTGGACATAATTGGATATAGGAAATATGCAACATATTGATATTCGTGGAGCAAGAACCCACAACTTAAAAAACATCAATTTAATCTTACCGAGAGATAAATTTATTGTCATCACAGGGCTTTCCGGCTCAGGTAAATCTTCTTTAGCCTTTGATACTCTTTACGCTGAAGGGCAACGTCGTTATGTAGAATCGCTTTCTGCCTATGCTCGCCAATTCCTTTCTTTAATGGAAAAGCCTGATGTCGATCATATTGAAGGGCTTTCGCCTGCGATTTCGATTGAGCAGAAATCAACTTCTCATAACCCACGTTCTACGGTAGGAACGGTAACGGAAATTCACGACTATTTGCGTTTATTATTTGCCCGAGTAGGTGAACCTCGCTGCCCTGATCACGATGTGCCATTAGCCGCTCAAACCATTTCACAAATGGTGGATAGAGTAATGGAAGAGCCTGAAGGAAAACGTCTGATGTTGCTTGCCCCAGTGGTGAAAGATCGCAAAGGCGAACACGTAAAATTATTGGAAAATTTGACCGCTAGTGGTTACTTGAGGGCAAGAATTGACGGTGAAATTTGTGATTTATCTGATCCTCCGGCGTTAGAGCTTCAGAAAAAGCATACCATTGAAGTAGTAGTGGATCGTTTTAAAGTACGAGCCGATCTGGCAACCCGTTTAGCTGAGTCTTTTGAAACGGCATTAGATTTATCAGGCTCAACCGCCATTATTGCCGATATGGACGACCCAAATGCGGAAGAAATTGTCTTTTCATCAAGTTTTGCTTGTCCACATTGTGGCTATTCATTGCAAGAGTTAGAACCTCGCCTATTTTCATTTAATAACCCGGCTGGAGCTTGTCCAAGTTGTGATGGTTTGGGGGTAGAGCAGTTTTTTGATGAAAAGAAAGTAGTGCAAAATTATGATGTTTCATTAGCTGCCGGGGCAATTAAAGGTTGGGATCGCCGTAGTTTTTACTATTTCGGATTACTTAAAGCAGTTGCAGAACATTACGGGTTTGATTTAGAAACGCCATTCGGACAGTTATCGAAAAAACACCAAAATCTTATTTTAAACGGCACAAAAGAAGAGATTGAGTTTGTTTATGTCAATGACAGAGGCGATAAAGTCAAGCGTAAACACGCGTTTGAAGGCGTGTTAAATAATATGGCTCGCCGTTATAAAGAAACAGAATCTAACTCTGTGCGAGATGAATTAGCGAAATATATCAACACCCGCCCTTGCGTGGAGTGTGAAGGCTCTCGTTTGCGTCGTGAAGCTCGTTATGTTTTCCTGGATAAAACTAACTTACCGATGGTTTCAGAAAAAAGCATTGGCGAAGCGTTAGCTTTCTTTGAGGAGATCAAACTCTCCGGGCAAAAAGAGAAAATTGCGGAAAAAATCTTAAAAGAAATTCGTGAGCGTTTACAGTTTTTGGTGAACGTGGGCTTAAATTATCTCTCACTTTCTCGCTCGGCAGAAACCCTTTCAGGTGGCGAGGCACAACGTATCCGTCTTGCCAGTCAAATTGGGGCTGGTTTAGTGGGCGTGATGTATGTGTTAGATGAGCCTTCTATCGGCTTACACCAACGAGATAACGAACGCTTGCTTAATACGCTTATCCATTTGCGTAACTTAGGCAACACCGTGATTGTGGTTGAGCACGATGAAGATGCAATTCGTGCGGCAGATCATATTGTTGATATCGGACCAGGTGCAGGGGTGCACGGAGGACAAGTTATTGCACAAGGCACAGCTGAAGAAATTATGCAAATTGACGAATCCATTACCGGGCAATTCCTTTCAGGTAAGCAGAAAATTGAAATTCCATCAAAAAGAGTACCCTATGACGGTTCAAAACTGCTCACTTTATCAGGGGCAAGTGGTAATAATTTGAAGAAAGTGAAGTTAGAAATTCCAGTGGGTCTATTTACTTGTATCACGGGGGTATCTGGGTCGGGTAAATCGACGTTGATTAACGACACCTTATTCCCTCTGGCACAAAATGCGTTAAACCGTGCAGAAAATAGTGATGTTGCCCCTTATGAATCTATTGATGGTTTAGCTCATTTTGATAAAGTGATCGACATCGATCAAAGCCCGATTGGACGAACCCCTCGCTCAAATCCAGCCACTTACACAGGGCTATTTACCCCAATTCGTGAGTTATTTGCAGGTACGCAAGAGGCTCGGGCAAGAGGTTATAATGTAGGGCGTTTTAGCTTCAATGTGCGTGGTGGTCGCTGTGAAGCCTGTCAAGGTGATGGTGTGATTAAGGTTGAAATGCATTTCTTACCCGATGTTTATGTGCCGTGCGATCACTGTAAAGGCAAACGCTACAACCGTGAAACGTTGGAAATTCGTTACAAAGGCAAAACCATTCACCAAGTATTGGATATGACAGTGGAAGAGGCGAGAGAGTTTTTCGCACCTGTGCCGATGATTGCCCGTAAGCTACAAACCTTGATGGACGTAGGTTTATCTTATATCCGACTCGGGCAATCCTCTACCACACTTTCAGGTGGTGAGGCTCAGCGAGTGAAGTTAGCCACCGAGCTTTCCAAACGAGACACTGGCAAAACGCTGTATATTTTAGACGAACCGACTACAGGCTTACATTTTGCCGATATTAAACAACTACTTGGCGTGTTACATCGTTTACGTGATCAGGGCAATACCATTGTGGTGATCGAACATAATTTAGATGTGATTAAAACCGCAGACTGGATTGTTGATCTTGGCCCAGAAGGTGGTAGCGGCGGCGGTGAGATTATCGCCACAGGCACACCGGAACAAGTAGCTAAAGACAAACGCTCCCATACTGCAAGGTTCCTAAAAGAGATCTTATCAAAAGGCTAACACATATACAGACTACAAGCGGTCATATTTTTAGAATTTTTTGCGATTTGCAAAATATTGGAGAAATATGACCGCTTATTATTGATATCATCTATAAATTTTGTGAACTGTGTCGAAAATTTTAACGTTTCTGTTAGACAAGAACATCCTAAACAGTAGAATTTACGTAAGTTTTATGAGGAAAAATAATGACTAAACTTATCCGTAATAGTACCGCTGAGTTTTTGATTTTTACCAATCAAACTGGCGAGCAAAATATAGAAGTTCGATATGAAGATAATGAGATCTGGCTCACTCAAAAGCGTATAGCTGAATTATTCGAGGTCTCAGTACCAACTATTAATGAACATTTAAAGCATATTTTTGAGAGTGAGGAACTCAATGAACTTTCAGTTATTCGGAAATTCCGAATAACTGCCTCAGATGGTAAAAATTACAATACTAAGCATTACAATCTTGATGCAGTAATCTCTGTTGGTTATCGGGTTAATTCTATTCGTGCGACACAATTCCGCCAATGGGCAACTCAAATTTTGCGAGAGTTTTCGCAAAAAGGATATGTGTTAGATCGAGAGAGAATGGAAAATGGGACTTTTTTAGGAGAGGATTATTTTGAACGATTATTAGAAGAAATTCGGGAAATTCGTCTTTCTGAACGCCGTTTTTATCAGAAAATTACTGATATTTATGCAACATCGGTAGATTACAATAAAAATGCTCCCACAACAAAATCCTTTTTTGCAACGGTGCAAAACAAGTTGCACTATGCCATTCATCAGCATACAGCTGCCGAATTAATTATGGAACGAGCGGATAGTCTCAAACCTAATATGGGATTAACTACTTGGGCGAAATCGCCTGAAGGTAAAATTTTAAAAAGCGATGTTTCTATAGCCAAAAATTATTTGAATAATGATGAGTTAAAAGATTTAGGTTCGATTGTGAACGCATTTTTGGATTTGGCAGAGCGTAGAGCAAGGCGTCAAATTCCAATGACAATGGAAGATTGGGCAAAACGATTAGATATATTTTTAAACGCAGATGATTTACCTCTATTAGATGGTAAAGGAAAAATTAGTTTTGATGAGGCAAAGCTATATGCTGAAACAGAGTTTGAGAAATATCGCGTAATCCAAGATAAAACCTTTGAGAGCGATTTTGATAAACTTATCAAAGAAAAATTAAGTAAGTAGAAATCAAGCGGTCATATTTTGAAAATTTTTGTATTTGCAAAATATGACCGCTTGTGTTTTACTATTTAACTTTGTGTTAATTCTGTTCTAACCTTCTCAAAAGCCGTTTCTAAATCACTGCTAAAATGAATCTGTTGAATTTCATTTACCGTTTTTTGTGATCGAACCAGCATTCTCATCGGTTGAAATTGTACATTACAGAGATGTAAATTTTGATGTGGCAACATATGTTGAACAAAACGGGTTAAAGCGTGAATGCCTCCAGTGTCAAGCACAGTTACCGCATCGCATTGTAAAATAATATGTTTGATTTCACGATCAGT
>NZ_JBXGGI010000098.1:0-37569 GCF_056854775.1 Mannheimia sp. | reverse complement strand
ATCGACGGCGGTGTTTGGCACCTCGATGTCGGCTCATCACATCCTGGGGCTGAAGTAGGTCCCAAGGGTATGGCTGTTCGCCATTTAAAGTGGTACGCGAGCTGGGTTTAGAACGTCGTGAGACAGTTCGGTCCCTATCTGCCGTGGGCGTTGGAGAATTGGTTGGGGCTGCTCCTAGTACGAGAGGACCGGAGTGGACGCACCGCTGGTGTTTCGGTTGTGTCGCCAGACGCATTGCCGAGTAGCTACGTGCGGAAGAGATAAGTGCTGAAAGCATCTAAGCACGAAACTTGCCAAGAGATGAGTTCTCCCAGACTATAAGTCTGTAAGGGTTGTTGGAGACTACGACGTAGATAGGCGTGGTGTGTAAGTGTAGTGATACATTGAGCTAACACGTACTAATTGCCCGAGAGGCTTAACTATACAACGCTCAAGTGTTTTTGGAAGCGAAAGCGAGAAAGACGAGAAGCGAAGTAGAGTAAAGACTAAACAGAAGACAAACAAAGAAAAGACAAACAAAGAGAAGAATACTCAAAGTAACAGCTTGTTTTTAGATTTTAACGGATTTTCCCGACGACAATAGTGCTGTGGTTCTACCTGATTCCATTCCGAACTCAGAAGTAAAACGCAGTAACGTCGATGGTAGTGTGGTGATTCGCCATGTGAGAGTAGAGCATCGTCGGGTTTTTAATTTGAAGCGAAAGCGGAAGAGAGAGAAGAAAAGAACGAAGACATAAACATAAATATAAACAAGATATAAAGAGCCCCTAAGTAGAGATACTTAGGGGTTTTTGTTTTTTATTCTATTTAGTATAGAAGGTTATTTTGCAGAAGCAGAATAAGGTATAAAAATGACCGATTGTTATTAAGGGAAAGTTACAACTCGTTTTAGTTCCATTCAAGTGTGTAAGGCTTAATGCCAATTTCTTTACTATTAAGACAGCCCTGTAGAGTTCTAACATTATTAACAATATTTTCAGTAATTAGATTGGCTTGTCTCATTTTTTCTTCAGTAACATTAGGATCTTTTTCATTAAATAAAATCGCATTCAGTAATCTTTCGGCGTGCATTCCATCTCGGCAGTAGTGTAAAACACCAACATCGTTAAATGCTGTAGCTACTGAGCTGATTTGTGTAGTTGCTATGCCTAATGCACCATCTTCTCCACCTAATTCTCTAAAGAGTTGATGATGTGGGAATCCACCGCAAGCTAAGAAAAATGAGCGACGGAATACGACATTTCCTCCACAGGTCATTCGCATATATTGCCAAGCTTGGTCAAAATTGGGGTGGGTGCTGTAGCGTTTATCTAAGTCAATCGGCGTTAATGCCAGGCGAACCAAAGCAGTTTCAGGTTTGAATTCAAAAATCTTTCTGGCTACCTGTAATGCTCCGTTTTCATAAGCATCATCAGCATCTAAAAAGGCGATTAAATCCGCTTCACTTTGTAATGCTCCCCAATTACGGGTTTTTGCCACGCCATTATTTTGAGGCATTTGTTCTACTCTAATTTTATCAGGTACTTGGGCTTGTAAATATTGGGCTAGAGCAAGTGTATTATCAGTTGAGCCATCATCAATCAGCCATAGTAGATTTAATTCCGGTTGATTTAATACACTTTGAACGGCTCGAACAAGCGTGTTTTCGGCGTTGTAGCAAGGAATAATGACATCAATCATATAAATTCTACCCCTTGTTTGGTTACTCTCAAAATAGAAGCGTAATTTTCTTTCCAGTCGCCTAATACAATACGCGTAAAGCTAGTATGTTGATGGATTGCTTGGCGATGTGTATGTCCGTGTATAAGTTGCTTTGTGCCGAATTTAGCGACAATTTGAGATGTAAATTCATTATTCACATCCATAATTTCAGCGGATTTACCACGCTTTTCTTGTTTGCTTTTAGCGCGGATCTTTTCTGCAATATGAATTCGCCAAGAAAGTGGAAACATTAAAAAGATTGTTTGTCGCCATTTTTGGTGGACTTTTTTACGGAATTGTTGGTATTTTACGTCATCAGTACAAAGTGTGTCGCCGTGGCAAAGTAATGTGGATGTGCCGAATAAGTCAATGATGTGATAATCAGGTAAAATAATCATACCTGTTTGTTCGCTAAAACGTTTCCCAATTAAAAAATCACGATTTCCACAAATAAAATAGCATTTTGTACCGCTTGTCGTGAGGGTTTTAATTGCATTTTTGACAGTTGAAATGAGTTCAGACTCTTCATCATCGCCAATCCAAAAATCAAACAGATCACCTAAGATATAAACTGACTCAGCAAGCGGTGCTTTTTCTTGCATAAATTGCAAAAAAAGATCGGTAATTTCAGGTTGATTTTCGTTTAAGTGCAGATCGGCAATAAAATAATAAGTCATTTGATATTTTTGATAAAAAGAAAACGGTTCAATTTTTTACAAAATCGAACCGTTTGTCAAAGGTTTAATTAGCTTAATCTTTAAAGATGCCGCGAATGAATTGCACCGAGAGGAAGAATAAGAAAGCGAGTACAGCATAAAGGACATAGCTCATAATCGGTTTACTTACAGTTTCCGCTTCAGCTAATGGCTTGATAGAAACAATATTTCTAAATTCATTTAGCCAGTTAATACGCCAGCCGTAATATTTAATTTGCACACGTTGTTTCTCATTTGCGTAGGCTTGTGCTTTGGCTTGGATATCCGCTGAACCAAATTTGAAATAAGGTGGCAAGCCCCAGCCTGTATCTTCGTTACGGTACACCATCACTTTCTTGGTTTCTGGCTCTTCGGTAAAGAGGAAGTAAACATCACGCACTTGACCATCAGCAGGGTTTGATTTGCTAATCACGCCGTCTTTATCCATTCTGCGAACTTCCATTCCCGTTACTAGCGTTTCTTCATAGCTTGGCATTGCGTAATTAACTGCTCCGCCTAACACAATAAAAAAGGCAAGTGAGACTAAAATTAGAAAATATTTGAGCATAATTCTCATATTCTGTTCCTTATAATTGAATTTTAAATAAGTTTTGCACATTTTTGGTTGTAATGCGAGCAAATTCTTCTGTTGAAACCCCTTTTAATGTAGCAACATATTCACAAGTTTCTCTCACATAAGCAGGCTGATTTGGCTTTCCTCGATAAGGGATGGGAGCTAGATAAGGCGAATCTGTTTCCACTAATAGACGATCTAATGGTACTTTTCTGACCACATCTCGTAATTCTTCCGCATTACGAAAGGTAATAATACCCGAAATTGAAATATAAAAGCCGATATCTAAGGCTCGCTTTGCCATTGTCCAATCTTCCGTAAAGCAATGCAAAACACCACCGCATTTTTCTGCATTATTTTGTTCTAACATATCCATTGTATCTTGGCGTGCTGAGCGAGAATGGATAATTAATGGCTTGTTCAGTTTATTTGCAATTTCGATTTGTTGAACAAAGAGCGATTGCTGTAATGCTTTGGTTTCTGGTGTGTAGTGATAGTCCAAGCCTGTTTCGCCAATGGCAACCACTTTTGGATCTTGAGCAAATTCAAAGAGTTTATCGTAATCAAAAGGTTCATCTTCCACATTTAATGGGTGTACGCCACAAGAAAGTGATACCTCGTTGCGGTGAGCAGTTAAATTTTTCATTGCTTCAAAACGCCCAACAGTGGTACAAACAGAAAGAAAATGATGAACGCCACGAGCTTTTGCGTTTTCAATCACTTCATCAATATTTTTATGTCGGGTTTCGTAGTCTAAAGAGTCTAAATGACAGTGTGAATCTATAATAAATAAGTCTTTCATTTTTTTCCTTTTATTCAAAAATCAAAACCAACTTCGTTAAACAATCCAATAACATCAACTCCTGATTTACCGCATTTATTTGCACTAAATCTCGTTGGGTTTGTTGGAGGATTTGCTGCCCTTGCAGTAATCCGTAAGCGGTGAGTCGCTGACTAAATGGGATAATTCCATTTTGGAGATCTGGATTGAGCCAACCTTGTATGATGTTCATTTTGGATTTGAGAGCATCATTGAAGAAACTTTCGAGCCATTCAAGTTGTTGTAAAACATCCTCTTTTTCTTTGTCGAAGGCTTGAAAGAGTAGTACAACATCTCGGCTTTTATAGAAACGCCAGAAGGTTTGTAGGAACGCTTTTCGTTGTTGCAAGCGGTCATTTTCCAGAAAAGTTTTGCAAATAAGTGGGCGAGAGCGACAAAGGCGGAGAGCGGTTTCTAGCTCGTGCATTGAGGTTGCAGGAAATTCCGTTTGCAACCATTGCATTGCTTCCGTAGTTTGTGGAGCATAAAGTACCCACGTTTGGCTGCGGCTTTGAATGGTAGCCAGCACGGTAGATTGCAATGGGGCTTCCAGCAAGAAATAGACATTCTCACGTGGTTCTTCAAGGGTTTTGAGTAGAGCATTGCTGCTGGCTTCGGTTAAGCGATCTACTCCTCGAATATAGATAACTGTATTACCACCTTGTTGGGCGAAATTTTGTAGGTTAGCGATCAACTCTCGCACCTGATCGATACCAATATCTTTTCCCTCAATAGGTTCTAAGATATGGAAGTCGGGGTGATTTTTGCTTTGTGTAAGTTGGCAACTTTTGCATTGGGAGCAAGGTTCGTTGCTTGTTTTTTCGGTGCAAAGTAACCACTCAGCCACTTTTTCAATTAAAGTGTCTGTGCCAAGTCCGATATCGGTTTTAAACAGCAGGGCGTGGTGTCCGTATCCATTTAAAAATGAAGCGATTATTTGTTGGTAAGTGCTTTCAAGCCAAATGTACATTATTTCAGCCAATTTCTGATTGCGTGTTGAATATCTGCGGTAACTTGTTCAATTGATTGTTCTGCATTGATAATGACTGCTTTATCATTATTTTGCGTGAGTTCTAAATAACGCTCCCGGGTGCGATAGAAAAAATCTAAACTTTGTTGTTCAATTCTGTCTAATTCGCCTCTGCCTCTGGCTCGCTCTAAACCGATAACAGGATCAAGATCGAGATAAATCGTTAAATCGGGTTCAAAAGTGCCAAGCACTGATTCTTTTAAGGTTTCGAGTAATTTGCGATCTAGTTTACGTCCACCACCTTGATAGGCTTGGGAAGACATATCGTGCCTGTCGCCCAGCACCCATTTACCTTCAGCAAGTGCCGGTTTGATGACATTTTCTACCAACTGAACACGAGCAGCATAGAGCATCAACAATTCTGCTTTATCGGTTACAGGCTCTTCGGTTTCGTGCTTAATTAAATGACGGAGTTTTTCGGCAAGAGGAGTACCACCCGGTTCACGGGTCATCACGATATTACTAATGCCTGCTTGCTCTAACTCTTTTAAAATTACTTGGTGAGCAGTTGTTTTACCTGCACCTTCTAAGCCTTCAATCACAATAAATTTTCCACGCATAGATTTCTCGCTATTTTTTCTGTTCGTTACTTTGATTATTTTTGCGTTTACGTTCAATTTGAATCCACTCTTGTACCGCTTTATTATGCTCGCTCAGAGTGCGACTGAATTTGTGTCCACCTGTGCCATCGGCTACAAAGTATAAATACGGCGTATCGTCAGGATTTGCCACTGCCTTGATAGACGCCTCGCTTGGCATTGCAATTGGCGTTGGTGGTAAACCATCGATTTGATAAGTGTTATATGGCGTTACTTCTTCTAAATCTTTACGGCGGATATTGCCATCGTAGCGATCACCCATTCCATAAATCACTGTTGGATCGGTTTGCAGACGCATTTTAATACGTAGACGGTTAATGAACACTGAAGCAACTTGAGGGCGTTCGCCTGCAACGCCGGTTTCTTTTTCCACAATAGATGCAAGAATTAACATCTCATACGGATTAGCAAGCGGTAGATTTTCCGATTTATTTTGCCAAGCTTGCTCTAACGCTGTTTTCTGCTTTTGGTAAGCACGTTTTAGCAAGGCTAAATCTGTGGAGTTTGGCGTGTAGCTGTAAGTATCCGGAGCAATCCAACCTTCCATTTTTTCGTGTGGAATACCCAGTAATTCAGCGATTTCTTTTTCTGATTTATCTTTTAGTGTCTGTTGTAAATATTTCGCTTGGCTAAGTTGTTCACGCCAAACCTTGAATGTTCTGCCTTCAATAAACTGCACATTTAATTGCACTTCTTTCCCTGAACTTAAATGAGCGAGTAAATCTTTTACGGTTGTTAAACCATTTAAAGAATAAGCCCCGGCTTTGAATTTACTTAATTCAGGGTGCAATCGCATCAAATAGGGGAGTAGATCCGCATCATTGTGCGTAACAATGCCTTGTTCTTCTAATAAAGTAGCAAGTTTTTGGCTAGAAACACCTTTTTCCAACACAAAAAGTTGGTTTTCTTGAACGGTAATTTTATGTTCTGCTAAGGCATTCAGTTTTTGGTAGCCATAAAATAGCCCACCACAGGCGATAACACCGGCTAGACCTAATGCAATAAGGATTTTTTTTAACATTGAAATTGAATAAATTAAGGAAAAACGAGTTGAATTTTACTATAAAGCGGTCGTTTTTTCAGAAAAATTTGCAAATGTGATTTGAATAAATGGTGGGTCATGAAGGATTCGAACCTTCGACCAACGGATTAAAAGTCCGCTGCTCTACCGACTGAGCTAATGACCCTCAAAGAGGTATTATAAGATAATGGTGGGTCATGAAGGATTCGAACCTTCGACCAACGGATTAAAAGTCCGCTGCTCTACCGACTGAGCTAATGACCCTCAAAGAGGTGTTATAAGATAATGGTGGGTCATGAAGGATTCGAACCTTCGACCAACGGATTAAAAGTCCGCTGCTCTACCGACTGAGCTAATGACCCATAATCTTGCGTAACGAGGGCATATCATACGGATTTTTGAAAGTTTGGCAAGTTTTTTTTCTCTAAAAAATGTTGAGTGTGTGGTTTATAAGCAATTTTACGGAAAATTAAACAGTTTGATACAAAATACAAACGGGCTTTTATCTTTTTATGAAAATAAGCTATAATCACGCCGTTTATTTAACCATCAATTTTAGAAGGAAATCAAAATGGGCTTAGAATTAGTTCCAGCTGGTAAAGAGTTACCAGATGATATTTATGTTGTTATTGAAATCCCTGCAAATTCAGATCCAATCAAATATGAAGTGGACAAAGAGACAGGTGCATTATTTGTGGATCGCTTTATGGCAACCGCAATGTTTTACCCGGCAAACTACGGTTATGTAAACCATACATTATCATCAGACGGCGACCCGGTTGATGTATTAGTACCAACACCATACCCATTACAACCAGGTTCAGTAATTCGTTGCCGTCCGGTTGGCGTATTAAAAATGACCGATGAAGCAGGTGGTGATGCAAAAGTAGTTGCAGTTCCGCATACGAAATTAAGTAAAGAGTACGACCACATTAAAGATGTAGGTGATTTACCGGCGTTATTAAAAGCACAAATCCAGCACTTCTTCGAAAGCTATAAAGCATTAGAAGCAGGCAAATGGGTAAAAGTTGAAGGTTGGGGTGATGTAAATGAAGCCCGCCAAGAAATCTTAGAATCTTTTGAGCGTGCTAAAAAATAATTTTTGATCTGAATGCCAAGCAGATTTGTTTGGCATTTTTTGTGGGAAATCGATATGAATTTTATTAAAAAATTAGGTCTTTCAGTTTTTTTAGCCACTGCAATGGTCTCTTGTGCTACAACGGAAAGTATTAACCAAGAGGCGGCTCACAGTTATGCTCAAGTAAAATCACAAGCTCATCAGCAAAATGCGATTGATACTACATCTTCTACCGCAAAACGTGTTCACGCGGTATTTCATAAGATGAAGCCTTACGCAGAAAAGTCAAATGCAACAGGTACGCCTTTCCATTGGGAAATCACGGTTTTAAAATCAGATGAACTCAATGCGTGGGCAATGCCGGGCGGTAAAATGGCATTCTATACCGGTTTAGTGGAAAGACTTGATTTATCTAATGATGAAATTGCGGTAGTGATGGGACACGAGATGGCTCACGCCTTAAAAGAACACGGAAAATCGGATCGTACAGTAACGATGATTAGTGGCATTGTAGGCACGATTGCAGATATTGCAGTAACAGCTTCAACAGGTATAAGCACCGAAGGTTTATTAAGTACCGGTGTTGATTTGATTGCTACTAAGCCATTCTCTCGCAGCCAAGAAAATGAAGCAGATGAAGTCGGCTTAATGTTGATGGCTGAATCAGGTTATAACCCATCAGCGGCACCAAATGTATGGATTAAAATGAGCAAAGCAAACGGAGATTCAGGTTTATCGATTTTTTCAACCCACCCATCAAATGCAGATCGCCAAGCTAACTTAGCTCGTCTTGTACCGGAAGCAATGAAAGTTTATAACGCACGTAAATAAGATGACGACAAGCGGTTGGTTTTTACTAATTTTTTGCAAAAAAAATGCTCTTGATAATTCAAGAGCATTTTTGTTTTTTGTTCAAAGCTAATCAGTGACTCATTAGATATACCAATAATTTAATGTGAAATAATAGATTGCAATGAAAAATAAGAGAGTGCCAAGGGCGCGATTAATCATCTCTGCACTTAAGTGACTGCGAAGTCTTTGTGTCATAAAACTTGTGCAAAAAGAGCTGATGATCACAATTCCCACAATCGAAAAATTGACATAACCAACTTGTCCGCCGGGTAAGGGATAGAGCGTTTTGTCTAGATCTCGGGAAAGGTAGCCGAAAAGATTGCCGATACCGCCAAAAACCATCATATAGTTGGTATAAATCGCAATTTGTTTTGGGTGAACGCTGCGAATTTGGGCGACCAATGGTGCCATAATCGAGCCACCACCAATGCCGGTAATGCCGGCGATAAATCCACCAAAGCCACAACTTGCCATACCATAACTGAGATCTTTCAGGCTTTTAGTCTGCTGATAATCGGTATTTCGCCGTTTTTGAAATAGCGTGCGAACGGCAAGCAAGGCTAAGGTGCCGGAAAAGACGGTAGTAATGGCAAGATCAGAAAGTAAAAAACTCAGCTCAAAGCCGATTTGTACCCCTGCAATCATACTGATGGACCAAAAAAGCAAGTTAGATTTATCAATTTGCTCTTTTTCTTGGCGAAAGCGGATCAAATTAAGACAGGCACTGCCCATCACAATCGTGAGCGAACAGGCAGCAATGACCTGAAAGGGTAGTTCGGGAAATAGGGTTCGCAAAATCGGTACCATCAATATGCCGCCGCCAATACCGAATAGGGCTGACATCACATTGACCAACAAACCACATACAATCAGAATAAAAATTACACTGAGTGCCATTCTTTTTCCTCGTCTAAACTTTTATTTGAGTCTATTGTGCGACTTCTGATTTGCCTTAGGTTATGATGATTGTCATATCCCCTTAAAATAATTTTGATTATGATTGAGTCGTTTGGTACGGAGTGATGTATGCAACCTATTTTTAATGCGTTTCAAATAATGGCAAAGCCGGCGGGTTCAATTTGTAATTTAGACTGCAAATACTGTTTCTATTTAGAAAAACCGCATTTAAACCAACGCCGAATGGATGAGGCAATTTTAGAAAAATATATTCAAGATTACCTGGCTAAAAGTCCGCAAAAAGAGGTGACATTTTTGTGGCAAGGCGGCGAGCCAACGTTGGCAGGGCTGGATTTTTACCGACAAGCGGTCGAATTTCAGCAAAAATATGCAAACGGCAAGCAAATTTATAACGCCTTGCAAACCAACGGCATTTTATTGAATGATGAGTGGTGTGAATTTTTAAGAGAAAACCGTTTTTTGGTGGGGCTTTCGATTGACGGCACGCAGGAGATGCACGATGCCTATCGGGTCACCAAAAGCCAGAAAGGCTCGTTCCAACAAGTTTTCGAGGCGTTAGAGTTGCTTAAAAAACATCAGGTGCAGTTTAATACGCTAACAGTGGTGCATAAGGAAAATGTGCAACACGGAGCGGAAATTTACCGCTATTTGAAATCCATCGGTTCGACCTATATGCAGTTTATCCCGTTGATGGGCGATTATTCACAGCAAGCCTCCGCAAAAGATTACGGGCAGATGATGATTGAGATTTTCAAGCAGTGGTATCCGCACGACATCGGCAAAATCGGCGTGCAGTTTATTGAGCAGTGGATGATGGCGTTTTTGGGCTATCAGCCGAGCTTGTGTATTTTCCGTAAAACCTGTGGCGATCAGATGATTATCGAGCAAAACGGCGATATTTATAGCTGCGATCACTATGTTTATCCGCAATATAAGCTCGGTAATTTGATTGAAACACCGCTGTTAGATCTCACCTATTCCGACAAACAGCAGAAATTTGGGCTAAGCAAGGCAGATGTCTCTTCCCGTTGCCAGCGTTGCGAATTTCGCTTTGCCTGCAATGGCGGCTGCCCAAAACATCGCACGGTGCAAGGTTTTGGCGAACCGCACAATCAACTTTGTGAGGCGTATTATTCCGCTCTTTCCTATATGGCACCCTATTTAAAGCAGTTGGCGAGCCAAATCCGCCAGCGGAGAGCGGTTTAGCCAAACAAAATGTTAAATTTGTGAACTATATCACATCATAAATATGATCATTGTCATACAGACTGATATGATTTGTTTATATTCTATGGATGACTTAATCACACATATTAGGAGTTGATGATGAAAACTTGGAAACAACGCATTAAAACGGCTTTGGCCTGTACTGTTGGACTTTTTGCGGTCGCTAATCAATCGGTAGCAAACACCGAATGGCCAACGGCACCGGTAACAATTATTACCCCGTGGGCGGTGGGTGGTCTAGCCGACCAAATTAACCGTGCAATGTCGGAATATGGTAAAGAGCAGTATGGTCAGCCACTATTAGCGGATAACATTCTTGGTTCAGGCGGTGCGATTGCTTTAACCGAGTATGTGAAAGAAAAACCGAACACCCACAAATTGATTTTAGGCGGTGAAGGTAGCTTTGCGATTGCCCCTCTCACAATGAACGTGGCATATAAATTTGATGATTTCGTGCCGGTGATTAACATTTACTCTTCCACTTTTGTGCTTTTGGCAAACCCGAAAACCAAAGTGGATAGTATGGAAACACTGAAAGACTACATTGCCAAAGGCAAATTAATTAAAGTCGGTGTAAACGGTACAAACTCTTCTGAGGCTCTACAAACTGCCGCATTGATTACCGAAATGGGCGGTAAATTTAAGCTGATCCCTTATGAAGGTGCAAATGAGGCTTTAACCGCAGTGGTATCTGGTGAAGTGACTTTTGCCACCACCCATGCCTCTCTCGCCCGTGAATTTGTGAAAAACGGCGATGTAAAACCGGTTGTTGCCTTCGATGAGAAGAAATTACAGGACGAAGTCTATAACTTAGACAGTGTAGTGGATCACGGTTTTGATACTTGGATGACCAACGTCTGTGCGGTGTTTATCCGTGCTGGAACCGACCAAGCTATCGTGGATAAAAACTACAATGCACTGAAAGCAATTTTAGAAAATCCGAAATTACAACAAACCGCAAAAAATATCGGTATCCGCCTAGATATTCGGGACGGTAAAGCAGTGAAAGAGTACATTGACTCAACCATGGCAAAAGCTGAAAAATACTCTAAATTAGTGAAATAATCATGTTAGAGGGCAAATATCAGTTTGCCCTCTTTTTACCTAAGGAAATCACGATGAAAATTACGCTTAGACAAGATTTAGTCGGCTCCTTGATTTTTTTGATACTTTCTCTTGTTTTGTGGTGGTTAATGCCGTCACAAATTGTGATTGCTGATGACGAAGAGATCATTACCGCACAAACCTTTCCCCGCCTGATTATTGGCTTAATGGCGGTATGTAGCCTGATTTTATTGATTAAAGAGCTGATCAAATGGGGACGCAAGCAGCCGACAAAAACGATTGAAATTCGCTTTGTTGAAGAGATGCACTCTGCCTTTATTTTATTGTCGCTTGTAATTTATTGGGGCTTATTGCATTGGTTGCCATTTATGGTGTCCTCCATTCTTTTTGCTTTTTTATTGCTGGCATTCTTCCGCTGTAAGAATTTGAAGTATTACGCCACCGTGGCGATATTTTCAGTTTTACTGTCGCTCTTTTTCCAAAATTTACTCCATATTTCATTACCTTAAAACAAGGAGTAACCGATGTTTGATTTAATGATTTCAGGATTTTATGAGTTTTTTAATCTTGAAAGTTTCCTCTATATGAATCTGGGGTTATTTCTCGGTATCGTGTTTGGTTCTATTCCGGGTTTAACAGTGATGCTCTGTTTAGTACTATTCCTGCCGATTACCTATTCATTAAATGCCATTCACTCATTTATGTTCCTGTTGGGAATCTATTGTGCAGGCAGCTACGGCGGTTCAATTTCGGCGATTTTAATTAAAACACCGGGAACACCGCACGCCGCCGCCACAATGATGGACGGACACCCGCTCGCCCTGCGTGGACAAGCACAAAAAGCGTTGAATGTTGCCCTTTACGCCTCTTTTGCCGGTGGTATAGTCAGTGCCTTAGTGCTGCTTTTCTTAGCACCCGAAGTGGCAAAAATTGCGATGAAAATGGGGTCGCCTGAGTATTTCTTAATTTGTGCCTTTGGTTTAACCATTATTGCCGGTGTGAGTGGCGAAAGCCTGTTAAAAGGGATTATTTCCGGCTGTTTAGGCTTGTTCCTCTCGTTTATCGGTATCGACCTAATGAGTGGCGATACGATGCGATTTACCTTTGATAATCTGAATTTATATAGCGGATTTGATTTAGTCGTGGTGCTGATCGGTCTCTTTGCCTTAATTGAGATTATCCACAAAGGACAAGCGGTCAAAAAAAGCGAAAATAATGCAAACTCTTCTGCAATCAGCTTGGATAAAGGCACATTGAGCAAATCTGAATGGTGGCGTTTGCCAAAACCGATCAGCATTGGCTCACTTTCCGGGATTTTGATTGGGATTATTCCCGGCACCGGTGCCTCGATTGCCTCCTTTTTAAGCTACGACTTCTCCCGCAAAGTCTCGAAAAAACCGGAAGAGTTTGGTAATGGCTCAGTTGAAGGGATTGCAGCCGCAGAATCAGCAAATAATGCGATTACCGGCACGGCTCTCATTCCGTTATTGACTTTAGGAATCCCGGGTGATGCGGCAGTGGCATTGATGCTCGGGGCGTTAATGGTGAACGGCTTAACACCGGGCCCGAACCTGTTCACCACACACGGCACAGCGGTCTATGCGATTATGATCGGCTTAATTTTCGTGAATATCTTTATGCTGATTCAAGGCAAGTATTTACTCAAATTATTTGTAAAAGTGGTAAAAATTCCGCAAGTGGTGTTGATCCCAATCATCGCTATTTTCTGTTTCGCTGGTGCGTATTCGTTAAAAGAGAATATGTTTGACGTCGGTGCGGCGATTAGCTTTGCGGCGATTGCTTATGTGATGGATAAATTCGGGTTCTCCGCCGTACCGACCTTGCTCGGTTTGGTACTCGGGGCATTAACCGAGAAAAACTTACGCCGTTCACTGATGATTTCTGACGGCGATTGGAGCATTTTCATCGAACGTCCGATTTCATTAGCACTATGTGTTCTGATACTCGGCGTGATCATCAGCATTATTTACACCAATTATAAAAAATCTAAAGCTCAGAGGGTTTAATATGACAACAAGACCAAACATTCTCTTTTACTTTACCGACCAACAACGTTGGGACACGATCGGCGCTTACGGGCAACCGCTAAACATTACGCCAACCTTAGATAAACTTGCCGAAGAAGGCGTATTGTTTGAAGAGGCGTTCTCTTCTCAACCTGTGTGCGGTCCGTGTCGTTCTATTTTCCAAACCGGACTTTACCCAACAGAAACCGGTTGTTTCCGCAATAATGTGGCATTGCCGGAAGGCGTGAAAACCATTGCCAACTACTTCACCGAAAACGATTATGACACTGCCTATATCGGTAAATGGCATTTAGCCAGTGACGGCGAGTTGGAAGAAGAACCAACCATTGACTACACCGTTACCGCCATCCCACCGGAACGCCGTGGCGGCTACGAGGGTTTCTGGCGTGCGGCTGACGTGCTGGAATTTACCTCTCACGGCTATGATGGCTTTGTATTCGATGAAAATATGAATAAGTGCGAGTTCAAAGGCTACCGTGTGGATTGTATTACCGACTATGCGTTGGAATACCTTGACGGCTATAAAGGCGACAAACCGTTCTTTATGACCATTTCACATATCGAGCCGCATCACCAAAATGACCGCCACTGCTACGAAGGCCCGATTGGTTCGAAAACCCGTTTCCAAAATTATCAATTACCGCACGACTTAGCGGTCTTGAAAGGTAATGCGGATGAAATGTATCCGGATTATCTCGGTTGTTGCCGCAGCTTGGATGATAATTTGGCGAGAATTATCGACAAACTCAAAGAGAAAGGCATTTACGATAACACCATTATCGTATTCGCCTCCGACCACGGCTCACACTTTATGACTCGTAACAAAGATGAAAACTTAAACGGTTATGACGACTACAAACGCTCCTGCCACTCTTCATCTTGCCACGTTCCACTCGTCATTTCGGGCGGAAAATATGTGGGCGGCAAACGGATTAAAGAGCTAGTTAGCACCGCTAGCTTGCCAAAAACTTTCTTGGCAATGGCAGGCATTGATGTAGGCGATAAAATGATCGGCGAAGACCTCTACAATGTGGTGGAGAAAAAAGATCCGAACCGTCGCAATGAAGTCTTCACTCAAATCAGCGAAAGCCGTATCGGACGTGCAATTCGCACCGAAAAATATCTCTATGCCGTCGTTGCCCCTCATTTAGGCGGTGGCGAAGCGGCAGGCAGCGAGGTTTATGTGGAAGATTTCCTCTACGATCTCGAAAAAGACCCTTTTGAGCTGAACAACTTAGTGAAAGATCCGGCTTACGAACAAGCCCGTATCGAATTGCGTGAGAAGTTGGGCGACCATATGGAAATTGCCAAAGAGCAACGACCGCAAATTTTCCCTGCCGGAACACAAATTTAGTTTGGCAGTATCGCATCCATTACGGTAATATAATTTTAGGAATAAATATTAAGGATTTGTAATGGATGCAATAGATTTCCCCACTCCGGAAATGTTGAGAGACTGCCAGCTAAGTTCTTTAAATTATTTGGAAAAAGGCGTAACTGTCTATTCCCAAGGTAGCCAGGCCCAAGAGTTTTACTATTTAAAAAAAGGATTAATCGGGCTATATCATATGTTGGACAATGGTAAAGAAAGCTTGGTGCGGATTTATCAAGATCAGGAATATTTTGGTTTCCGGACATTTTTTGGTGATCATTTTTATCACTGTACGGCTAAAGTCCTGCAACCGGCAGAAGTGGTGCGGATTAAGCCATCACAACTCTCCTCTTTTTTTACGCAAAATCCTAAGCTGACCACTTATTTAATTCGACAACTTGCCGGTGAGTTGCAAGATGCTGAACATCGTCTTTCACAAGCCTCTTATCAGCGTACGCAAGAGCGGGTGAGCAGTAGCATTGCTTATTTAACCGAAAATTACCCGAACTACCATTGGACATATCGTGAGATTGCGGAATTCTCGGGTTGTGAAACTGAAACAGCGATTAGAATTAGCCGTTTGTTGAAGAAATAATATGCTGATTAGCCATAAAAAATGCTCTTGATAATTCAAGAGCATTTTTGGTTTTTACTTAATTAGTAACGCACAAAGCCGACTAATTCGTAGACCTTATCTAAAGTCGCTTTAGCTCTCGCTCGGGCTTTGTCTGCACCTTCACGGTAGATTTTTTCAAGCAAGGCTTCGTCTTGGCGGTAGTGGTGGTAGCGTTCTTGTAGGTTAGTTAAAAGTTCAGACACTTTATCTGCCACTTCGGTTTTGAGGTGTCCGTACATTTTACCTTCAAATTCAGTTTCTAATTCAGAGATAGTTTTGCCGGTAATCGCAGAGAGAATATCCAATAAGTTAGATACGCCCGCTTTATTTTGCACGTCATAACGTACCACAGGTGGCTCATCGCCGTCGGTCATTGCACGTTTGATTTTTTTCGCTACTGCTTTCGGATCTTCCAACAAGCCGATTACGTTATTGCGGTTATCGTCTGATTTCGACATCTTTTTAGTCGGCTCAAGGAGCGACATCACTCTCGCCCCAGATTTCGCAATAAAGACTTCCGGCACAGCAAAAACCGGCTCAATCACATTGCCTTCAGCATCTTTCTTGCCATATAACGCATTGAAACGGTTAGCAATATCACGAGTGATTTCTAAGTGCTGTTTTTGGTCATCGCCCACCGGCACTTGGTTAGCTTGGTAGAGCAGAATATCCGCGGCCATTAATACAGGGTAGGTAAATAAGCCTACATTCACATTTTCTTCATAGCGAGCTGATTTGTCTTTAAATTGTGTCATTCGGCTCATTTCGCCAAAATAGGTGTAGCAGTTTAAGATCCACGCCAGCTGTGCGTGTTCGGGCACGTGAGATTGAATGAAGATCGTGCTTTTGTTTGGATCGATACCGCAAGCCAAATAAAGGGCTAATACATCAAGGGTGGATTTGCGTAATGCTTCGGGATCTTGACGCACGGTAATAGCGTGCTGATCGACAATACAATACACGCAGTCATAATCATCTTGCATTTTTACCCAGTTGCGTAACGCCCCTAAGTAGTTGCCAATCGTCAATTCACCAGAGGGCTGCACGCCACTAAATACAATAGGTTTGGTCATTTTATTTTCTCGTTTTAATTGCAAAAAATTGTGGAAATTATACCGCTTGTCGCCTTATTCGCCTACAATTTTCAGCACGTCTTTAAATTCGGATGTTACAAAAGTCGGCTCTGATTGCTCAATTGGAATATTATAGTTATAGCCATAAGTTAAACCAATTACATCACAGCCTGCTGCTTTCGCCGCAATGACATCATTTTCAGAGTCGCCAACAAAAAGAAATTCTTGTGGTGTAATGCCAAATTTTTCGCAAATAAAGAACATTGGATCCGGATGAGGTTTGATTTTAGGGAGGGATTGCCCACCTAAGGTTTCATCAAAGAGATGATAGATGCCGAACGCAGACAGCACCGGCTCAACTAATTTGGTCGGTTTGTTGGTAATCACTACCAATGGGTAGCCTTTCGCTTTGAGTGCTTCTAAGGTTTCTTTTACATCCGGGAAGAGCGTGCTTTTTTCGCACACATAGGTGGCATAGTATTTGTCAAAGCTCATTCGCATTTTGACGAGTTCTTCCGCTTGGAAGATTTTACCGGTGTGAGCAATGGCATTTTGGAAGAACATATCTCCGCCTTTTCCAATCCAGGTTAGCACTTTTTCTTGTGTAACCGTTGGCAAACCAGCTTCTAAAAACATTGCATTTGCCACTAGGGTTAAGTCCGGAAGGGTGTTAATTAGCGTTCCGTCTAAGTCGAAACCAATTACTTTGTATTTTTTCATTGTATCTCCTTAAAAAAACACAAGCGGTCGTTTTATGCAAATTTTTTGCCATTTTCGACCGCTTGTTATTATTTCACTTTGTTTATTTTATACGCCCACGCCATAATCAAGATTCCGCCAATAATCATCGGTAAAGAGAGCAATTGCCCACGCGTGATTAAATCAGCAGCAGTATTTACGTTAGGGTCGATTTCTCGGAAGTATTCCACGATAAAGCGGAACGTGCCGTAGCCAATTAAAAATAAGCCTGCAACAGAGCCTGTCGGACGAGGTTTTTTGATGAACCAGTTGAGGATAAAGAGTAGCACCACACCTTCTAAAAAGGCTTCGTAGAGCTGTGATGGGTGGCGGGGTAGATAGCCACCACTTGGGAATAATACCGCCCAAGGTACATCGGTTACACGCCCCCAAAGTTCATCATTAATGAAATTGCCGATACGCCCCATTCCTAGTCCGAATGGTACGAGCGGTGCGATAAAATCAGCCGTTTGCCAGAAACTGCGTTTTTGGCGGTGGGAAACCCAAATCATCGCCACAATTACGCCGATTAAGCCACCGTGGAACGACATTCCCCCTTCCCAAATACGGAAAAGGTAGAGTGGATCTTGTAAAAAACGGTCGAAATTGTAGAAGAACACATCGCCAATACGTCCGCCTAATACGACGCCCCAAAAGCCGGTGTATATTAAGCTATCGACTTGTTCGGTTGTCCACACGCCGTTAGAATTTTTGGCTCTTCTCATTCCTAACCAGTAAGCAAAGGCGAAGCCGGCTAAATACATTAAGCCATACCAACGCAAGGCAATCGGACCAATTTCAAAGACGATAGGGCTGATTTGTGGAAATTGAATAAATTGTTCGTTCATAGCTTCCTTATTTTAAAAACATATTAATGGCGATAGCCACAAGCAATATTGCAAAGGCTTTTTTTAGCATCGGAACCGGTAAAGCATTGGCGGAACTAGCTCCCATTTTTGAGGTAAAAAACGAAGTAGAGGTAATGCCGATGAGTGCAGGTAAGTAAACATAACCTAAAGAGTAATCAGGCATTCCTTCTAAGCCCCAACCGCTTAGAATAAAGCTGATTGTGCCGGATAAGCCTAAAAATGCACCACAAAATGAAGATGTGCCGATAGCTCGTTTAATATCTAAGCCACGGTCGCTTAAAAATGGCACAATAAATGCACCGCCTGCGATGCCAGCCATACTGGATAATGCTCCAATCACACTGCCACCCACAAGTGTAGTTTTTAAGGTAAGGGGTTTGTTTTTAGGAGCTTTTTTCAAAGTAAAAAGCATTTTTCCGGCAAGATATAACACCATTACGGCGAAGATTTTAGACATTATTTGCGGATCGAGCCTACTTACTACCAAGCCCGATAAAAATACTGAGATCATTAATGCCGGAATAAAAGATTTGCTGGTTTGTACATCAACATTTCCCAACTTATGATGGCGTTGAGCAGACGAAAAAGCAGTAATAATAATGGTTGAGAACGACGTGCCTAATGCGGTGGACATTATATATTCAGGCGGCACGCCTGCCATTGGCAGTAAAAAAACCAAGCTCGGGACGATGATTAAACCGCCTCCAATACCGAATAATCCTGCTAAAAAGCCAACAAATACCCCTAAAAATAGACAGCTTAACAAAATAGTCATTATTATTTTCCTTTTTGGTTATGTTGATGCCAACCCCGATACGGCTTGCGATTTTCCTGTTTATAAGGTTTGGCGGAGTCCTGAAAGGATTTTCTAGTCGCGTGAGAAAATTTTTCATCACGCTCAGTACGAGATTTTTCAAGCGGTCTATCTTCAGCATTTTTTTGCATATTATTTTGCAGAACCTGTGCAAATTCTTTCATTGCTTTACGATAAACATCTCGTTTAAAAGAAACGACCTGACGAACAGGATACCAAAAGCTTACCCATCGCCAGCCGTCAAATTCCGGATTTTTCGTCGTTTTTAGATTAATTAGACTTTCATCACTAATAAGTTGTAATAAAAACCAACGCTGTTTCTGCCCAATACACACAGGACCAGATCCTTCATTGCGTACCAAACGTTTTGGAAGTTTATATTTCAGCCAATATTTAGACGCCCAAAGCAATCGCACATCTTTCTTTGTTAAGCCGACTTCTTCATAAAGCTCACGGTACATTGCTGTTTCAATGTTTTCCCCCTCGTTAATGCCGCCTTGCGGAAATTGCCAAGAGTTTTGACCAAACCGTTTTGCCCACAGAACTTGTCCGTGCTTGTTACAGATTACGATTCCAACATTTGGGCGGTAGCCATCGAAATCGATCACTCGACCACCTAATGAATAAATTTAGAATAAGAGAATTGTTTCATACTTTGCGTTGATTTGCAAAAAATCCCTTAAATCCGACCGCTTGTGAATAACTTTGTGGATAACTATTGAATTTCAAGGGTATAAACTGAGGATAACTACGCTGAACGTTGTAAAATAGAGTGGTTAATCAGATCTGAAAATACGATCTTTTTCTTAAGCAATGATCTGGATAAAGATCAAGTTGTTGATTTTTTTCTCAGCAAAATAAGTTTAAATTTTAAAATGCATAAACAGAAACATTTTTGTTTATCAAAGAAGATTGAGTTATCCCCACCATTTGTGGATAAAGATGTGATAGTTTTCAAAATTAGGCGTGAATAACTCAAATTAGCCTTTTGTTATTTTTATAAATTCTAATTAAATCAAAGAGTTAATGGTAATTTTTCTCTCTGTGAATAATCGATTATTTTGCTGGTTACTTTTTGTTCTCTCATATTTTTGTGCTGGTTGGTTTGTAACAAAAATGTGATCTATTTCTCATATTTTGTAAATAATAGTAATTCTTATTTTTATTTTAAAGTAGAATAACCGCACTTTTTTCTTAATGATTTATGAGGTTTTAAATGATCATTTCATCTGCAAACGATTACCGCCGTGCGGCAAAACGTCGTGTTCCCCCTTTTATGTTCCACTATGCGGACGGCGGTTCTTACGCCGAACAGACCTTACACCGTAATGTGAGCGATTTGGAAGACATTGCCCTGCGTCAACGAGTGTTAAAAGATATGTCGCAATTAGACACCAGCATCGAGCTGTTCGGCGAAAAGCTCTCTATGCCGGTAACACTTGCCCCTGTTGGTGCACTGGGAATGTATGCTCGCCGTGGTGAGGTGCAAGCCGCCAAAGCAGCGGATAACAAAGGTATTCCCTTTACCCTTTCCACCGTCTCAATCTGCCCGATTGAAGAGGTCGTGCCGGCAATTAAACGCCCGATGTGGTTCCAGCTCTATGTGCTAAAAGATCGGGGATTTATGAAAAATGCGTTAGAACGTGCCAAAGCCGCCGGTTGCTCCACACTGGTATTTACCGTAGATATGCCGACTCCCGGTGCACGCTATCGTGATATGCACTCTGGAATGAGCGGCCCATACAAAGATATTCGCCGAGTGTTGCAAGCAATGGTTCACCCATTCTGGGCATGGGACGTCGGTATTCAAGGTAAACCACATACGCTGGGTAATGTGTCAAAATATATGGGTAAGCCGATTGATCTGAACAACTACATCGGCTGGCTGACCGATAATTTCGACCCGTCTATTTCGTGGAAAGATTTAGAGTGGATTCGTGAATTTTGGGACGGCCCGATGGTGATCAAAGGCATTCTCGACCCCGAAGATGCCAAAGATGCCGTAAGATTTGGTGCAGACGGCATTATCGTCTCTAACCACGGTGGTCGCCAGTTAGATGGGGTACTTTCTTCCGCTAAAGCCTTACCAAGCATTGCCGATGCGGTAAAAGGGGAGATCAAAATCCTCGCCGACTCCGGTATCCGTAACGGCTTAGATGTAGTGAGAATGCTGGCACTTGGTGCTGATTGCACGATGATCGGACGTTCCTTTGTTTACGCTCTTGGTGCTGCCGGTCAAGCCGGTGTGGAAAACTTGCTCGACATCTTCCTTAAAGAAATGAAAGTGGCGATGACACTTACCAGCAATGCTAAAATCAGCGACATTACCCGAGATGCGTTGGTCGATCTCAATAAAATATAAATATAAGGGCTGATTAACAGCCCTTTATGACGAAGTATCTTTATTTTGCGGCAACCGTAAAACGTTGGAATAGGTGAGCTTTTTGCTCAACATCATCAGCGATAGCAATAGCTAAATCAGCAACTGAAATACCTGCTGGAACATCACTATTCATCAGCAATTCCTCCCCACCTAAACGGTATGAGCCTAAACGTTCTTCGCTAAAGCCACCGTCTGCACCTAAGCAGGCAGGAGGGGAGATAAATGCCCAGTTTAGATCACGGCGATCACGCAAATCGTTCAACAAATTACGGGCGGCATTAGCTCCGTCATAAATTTCTTTTGGGAAATCAGGCGTATCGATAACTTGTAAATTAGGTGCAACATATAAACTACCAGCTCCACCAACGACTAATAAATACGGTACTTCAGCAGATTTTGCCGCTTCTACAATCGCCTTCGCACCACGTGTAAAATCTACTCCGATATTTGGGTTTGTCCAGCCCGGGTTAAAGGCACTGATTACTGCATCAACGCCCTTTAACTGCTCGGCAAAATTTGCATTTTCTACGTCAAAAGCGACCGCTTGCACGTTGTCGGCTTTCGCCACTTTATCCACATTACGGGCAAACGCCACCACCTGATGACCACGCTCCGCCAGCTCTTTCACTACCGCTGAACCCACATAACCTGTTGCACCAATCACTGCGATTTTTTTCATTTTTTGCTCCTAATTTTAGAGAGGTTTTACACGAAACAAAGGGCAAATTACCACTTCATTTCGCCTTTATTTACTTTTGCACCTAAGCCAAGATTACCTTCTGCCGCTAAGCTTGGATAAGCCTGTTTCATTTTGGCAATCACTTCGCCACTGTCTTTGCTTTCGGCTAAAACTTGCTCATATTTCTGTAAGTAGGCTTTATTAAATTCAAGGGTTGTTTTATCACTCGTTTTGCCTTTGAATGAATGTCCTACCACGATGTTTTCAGGATTTAAAGCGATCATTTCATCGAGTTGAGCCAACCACGCTTGACGTGATTGCACCGTTTGCGTGTCGGCAAGCCATAGGTGCATATCATTAAATACGCCTACATTGCCGGCAATGGTTTTGAGTGATGGAATCCAAACATAAGGGCGGTGTGCCAGTTCGCCAGTTGTACCACGCAGTTCAATTTTTTCGCCATCAAGCGTCAAAACAGTCTCTTTCATTGCTTCTGGAAGCACCACATTTTTCGGGGCATTTTCGCCCATTCTTGGCGACCAAACGCTCAATTTCGTTTCTACCTTGCTTTCGATTTTTTCTAACACTGCAGGCGATGCCACCACTTTCACATTAGGGAAAATTTCTTTGAGTGTCGCCACCCCAAAATAGTAATCAGGATCGGCATTGCTGACTAAAATCGTGCTTAATGTTTTTTTGCTATCCAAAATGTTTGCCGCAATTCGCATCGCATCGGCACGAGTAAAGCCACTGTCAATTAAAATCGCTTCTTTTTCTCCCATTACCAATGTGGATTGCACAGAAAAGCTATTTTCATCAGCTGAATAGGTTTTGATTTCTAACGCATTGGCAATGCTTGCACTCATCATTAAAGTTGCCAATAGTAATTTTTTCATTTTTTGTTTCCTTGTGTAGAGATTTAATATTGTCATGGTGGGGCAAGCCCCACCCTACGGTTGATGAGATGCATTATAGTGAAATAAAAAATGGGAAAAATAGCGGTTTGTGAATATGATTGTTTCATTATTTGAAACATTAAATGGATTGCTTTATCATCAGAATTGAAAAGAGCATAAAAAAAGACTACACTTTGTCTATATGTATCTACAAATAAGGAGTGACTATGAGTGTAATGACCTGCCGTGAATTTAATCAAAAAACCAGTCTTGCCCAAAAATATGCGGAGACCGCACCGGTGATTATTACCCATCGGGGTAAGCCGACCTTTGTGTTGTTGAAGTATGAGGATTATCAACCGCAAAAAACCGCTCGAAGTGCCTTAGACGCTTTGTTAGATCTGGATCATTCCCCCGATGTGGCGGATATTGAGTTGGAGTTAAAGCCCCGTAGTCGAGCCCAACGTCCGCCGGTCGATTTTGGAGATGAGTGATGTTTTTACTCGATACTAATGTGGTCAGCGAACTGCGAAAAGTGAAAAAAGGGATGGCTAATCCAAATGTAGTAGCGTGGTTGGCAAAGCAAAATCCGAATGATTTTTACATTAATTCTATTGTGCTAATGGAACTGGAACGGGGCGTTTTGGCGATGGAGCGAAAAGATCCTACGCAAGGTGTTCATCTACGCCATTGGCAAAATCTGTTTCTCAACCAAATTTTGCATAAGCCGATTTTACCCATTGACGAAACCACCGCCCAAATCTGTGCCAAACTGCATATTCCCGATCACGCCCCTGAAAATGATGCGTGGATTGCAGCCTCCGCTATTCAACACCATTTGATTTTGGTTACCCGCAATACGGCTGATTTCGCCAAAACCGGGGCAAAATTGTTTAACCCCTTTGAGCCACAATAATGGACAGAATTCAAGCAATTAATATCTTTTTAACCATTGTCGAAACCGGTAGTTTTACTGCTACAGCAGAGCGGTTGGAACTGTCTAAACCGATGGTAAGCCGTGCAGTGGCGATGTTGGAAGAGTGGTTCAATGCTCGTTTGTTACAACGTACCACACGCAAAGTTTCGCTTACTGAAGCAGGGGAACAAGCGGTTGAATATTGCCAAAAAATTGCAAACTTAACAGAGAATATAGAGCAAGATTTCCTCGCCCGTTCGGGGGAATTAAGCGGAACATTGCGGATTTCTGCCGCAATTTCGTTTGGTGGCTCGCACCTGGTTACTGCGTTACAAGCTTTTATGCAAAAGCATCCAAAAGTGTCGGTGCAATTACAGCTTTCAGATCAGAAAGTAGATTTGTTTGATGAACGTATCGATCTCGCTCTACGCTTTACCGATAACCCGGATGCAGGTTTAGTCGCTCGAAAATTAGGCACTATTCATTCACGACTGGTTGCTACACCTACTTATCTTGCTCAATATGGTGTGCCAAATAAGCCCGAAGATTTGGTTCATCACCGCTATCTTGCTCACGCTAATGTAAACCGTAAGAGCTGGAAGTTTTATCGAGATGGACAAGAAACGATTTTAGAGCTAGTAAGTCCTTTCTGCGTTAATGATACGAATGCGTTACTTAATGCCATTATGGCAGACAGCGGAATTGCAATGCTTCCAAACTATATGCTGACAGAGCAACTCAAACAAGGGCGTTTGCAACCTTTGCTGACCGACTGGCAATTGCCGATTTATCCTCTATATGCTCTCTACCCAACTCGTCATCATTTACCGCTAACGGTACGTGCTTTGGTGGATTTTCTGGCAGAGTATTTTGCGAAGCAGAATTGGTAGGTTGCAATTAGCACTAAGCAAGCTAATATCCATAGCATAAATTTAAGCGTTTTTTTAAAATCGTTACCTTTTTCCAAAAGAAAACCGATTGAGCTTAACGCTCAATCGGTTGTTGGTATCAGCTCAATTTAAGCCTTTAAACTTGCCATATCAATTACAAAACGATATTTCACATCTGATTTCAACATACGTTCATAAGCATTGTTGATATTTTGCATATCAATCATTTCCACATCTGCTACGATGTTGTGCTCCGCACAGAAATCCAGCATTTCTTGAGTTTCTTTAATACCACCGATGACAGAAGCCGCAATTGAGCGTCTGCCCATAATCATCGGTACGGTGTTGATTGTTTGTTCTAGCTCACCGACTAAGCCGACTAGAACCAATGTGCCATCTAATGCTAGAGTTGGAATATAAGGCTTTAAATCGTGAGTGTATGGCACGGTATCAATAATCACATCAAAAGTATTAGCCACTTCTTGCATTTGAGCTTCATCGGTTGAAAGCACAACACGGCTTGCTCCTAAGCGGAACGCGTCATTAGATTTTCCTGCCGAACGAGTGAACAGAGTAACTTCCGCTCCCATTGCAGCCGCTAATTTTACCGCCATATGTCCAAGACCACCTAAGCCAATAACACCGACTTTCGAGCCTTTTTGCACATTCCAGTGGCACAGTGGTGAGTAAGTGGTAATGCCCGCACAAAGTAGTGGAGCAACCGCTTTGGTATCAAGTTTTTCAGACACTTTTAACACAAAATCTTCGCTCACTACCACGCCTGTACTGTAACCACCTTGTGTAAGTGAACCATCAAAGCGGTCATTTGAGCCATAAGTACCGATATGTCCGTGTTCACAGTATTGCTCTAAGCCGTGCTGACAAGGCGAGCAAGTACGGCACGAATCGACCATACAACCCACGCCCACTAAATCACCGATTTGGAATTTATTTGCTTTGCTCCCCACTTTGGTTACTCGACCAATAATTTCGTGTCCGGGAACGATAGGATAGGTGTGAGTAAATCCCCAGTCATTACGAGCTGTGTGTAAGTCGGAATGGCACACGCCACAATATAAAATATCAATTAACACATCATCTTCACGCAATTCACGGCGTTCAAAAGAGTGGGGCTCAAGGTCAGTTGTTGCACTAAATGCAGCATAGGATTTTACAGGGTAGGTCATAGGTTTTCTCCGTTAAACTTAAAGTGAATGTAATGTTCTTGAATGAAATTCAATATGTTCGCTGATAAATCTGAATTGCAAAATATTAAACAAAATAGACCGCTTGTTTGTTACAAGCGGTCTGATTTTTTAATTATTCTACAAATTGCACAACTTGCTCAAAGGTTTTGCGGGATTTTTGGCGGATTTCTTTATCTCGATAGCCAAAGGTGCACATCACTGAAATGCCCCACTCGTTCGGGTCGAATAAGCCTGCGTCAGCCAAAATTTGGTTTACTTCTTTATAAGCAAAACCTTCGATTGGACAAGAATCTACGCCAATCATTGCTGCCCCGGTCATCATATTACCTAGTGCGATGTAAGTTTGTTTACTTGCCCAGTCGAACAGGCTGCGTTCGTTGTCTAAAATACCAATATCTTGTTCTTGGAATTTTTTATACACCGCCATTGCTTTTTCACGAGCCTCGCCTTCTAAACCACGTCTATCCATAATTTCAGCAAAATATTGGCTATCAAAGCGAGCATTTTTCTTGGCTAAAATTACCACGATATGGCTTGAAGTTTCCATCGTTGGAATGCCCCAGCAATATGGCTTGATTGCTTGGCGAAGTTCTGGATTTTGTAACACGATAAACTGCCACGGTTCAGAACCAACCGAGCTTGGGCTTAAACGACCCAGTTCTAAAATATAGTTCATATCTTCAGCCGGGATTTTTTTACTGCCATCGTAAGAACGGGTTGAAGCACGGTAGTGGAAGGCGTTTAACACGTCATCTTTGTTTAAAAAATTCATTTTGTTTCTCCGATAAAAATTAGTTTACATAAACCCACGTTGATATTGGCGTGGTACAAATTGCATTGGACTGCCGTCAAATTGATTTTGCTGATATTGAGCGTTCAGCACCCAATTCGGATCACGCAATAATGCACGCCCAACGGCGATTAAGTCGGCATTTTCTAAGCCTAAAACGTGGTCGGCAACGGCTGGATTGTCCAACATTCCCACTGCTATCACTGGCAGATTGGTCGCTTTTTTAACTTTCTCTGCTAAGTAAACTTGATAACCTGCGTAAAATTCCGGATGATTACCGGCGTGAAGCACACCATCACCGCCACCGCTCACGTCCAACACGTCTGCACCTGCTGCCGCAAAACGTTTGGCAACTTCAACGCCATAATCACTATCAAAACCGTCTTTGCCGTACTCTTGTGCTGAAATTCGCACGATTAATGGCATCTCCGTAGGCATTACGTCTTTTGCGGCTTTGATGACTTGTTCACCGAATAGCATTGGATCTTTGCCGTATTCATCTGTGCGTTTATTTGATTTTGGCGAGTAGAATTGGTGGATTAAATAGCCGTGTGCGGCGTGAAGTTCAATTGTATCAAATCCTGCGGCTACGGCACGTTTTACTGAATTTTGGAATGCGACTACCAGCTCTTTGACTTCTTCTGTGGTTAATTCACGTGGGGTAATCAGGTTTTGCCCTGCATAATCTAACTCACCATAATGAATTGCCGAAGGGGCAACTGCATTTGGTTCGTCTTGAGCTTTACGCCCTGCGTGGGCGATTTGAATACCGATTTTTGTACCCTGAGCGTGAACGCTATCAACAAGGCGTTTAAATTCTGTTTGTTGCTCATCGTTCCATAAACCTAAGCAGTTTGGGGTGATACGACCGTTTGGTGCGATATTAGTCATCTCAACAATAATCAATCCAACACCACCAATGGCACGGCTGGTGTAATGCACAAAATGCCAATCATTCGGTACGCCGTCTGTGGCGGAATATTGGCACATTGGGGGCATTACCACGCGGTTTTTGAGTTCAAGATCTTTGATAGTAAATGGAGTGAATAATTTTCTAAATTTTGCCATTTTTTAAAGTTCCTATGAAAAAACAGGGAGCATAGTAGAGAAAATCATTTATTAAGACAAATAGATTATTTTGATATTAAGATATAATTTGACGTAATATAAAACAGTGCATTTGCAAAATATTTGCGAAAATGCACCGCTTGTTTTTCATTATTTATGTTTCCTCGTCTAAAATTTGGCGTATTGCTTTCATCATTTCTTGATCGTGTTCAATAGCGATTTTCAACATTTCGTCATTTGTAAAACGAGGTTGATTTGGATCATAATATTCCGCCATTACTTTGACATTATGTCTATCCATACCGAAGAACATATCTCCAATACGGTGGACTTTTTCTGGTGCAAAATCTAACGCTCGTAAGGCTTGCTTGCCTGTTCGTAATGCACTGTCGAATGTTTCGCGTACTTGTACATCCGCACCGGCTTGAGCCAACTCAAATACACTCACACGATCATAAGCCCGAGCGATAATTTTGATATGTGGGTTAGTATGGCGAGCGTGTTTGACAATCTTGATTGCTTTTTCCGCATCATTAATTGCTACAATTAATAATTTAGCGGTTTCAATACCGGCTTTATCTAATAAATCAGGGTGAGAACCATCACCATAGTAGCTTTTTATGCCACGGCGTTTCATACCGGCAATCAGTTTCGTGTCTTGCTCAATAATTGTTGGAGTATAGCCACAAGCTGCCAGCAAGTGATTAACAATCTGACCATATCTCCCTAATCCAATTAAGATAATTTCGCCTTGTTCATCAATATGATCGGGCGTTTGCAACTCACCAGCAATAAAACGAGGTGCTAGCCATTTTTGATGTGCAATAATAAACAGTGGTGTAAGCATCATAGAAAGCACCACTATAGCTGTCATATTTGAATTGACCTCTTCACTAATAACACCTTGCTGTGTTGCCGCTGCAAAGAGTACGAAAGCAAATTCGCCCCCTTGTGCCATAAGTATTGCTCGGTCGAGTGAATCAGCTTTATTTGAACCTGTTAAACGGGCAACTAAGTAAATGACTAAGCCTTTAGCAAACATCATCGCAAATACACACGAAATGATAACTGCCCAATTTTTCAGAATATGCGAAATATCTAGGCTCATTCCTACACCAAGGAAAAATAGCCCAAGAAGCAAGCCTTTGAATGGATCGATATCTACTTCTAATTGGTGGCGGAATGCAGAGTTAGAGAGTAATACACCGGCTAAGAAAGCACCCATTGCCATCGATAAACCGCCTGCTTCCATTAGTAGTGATGCCCCTAGCACGATAAATAATGCGGCTGCCGTCATTAATTCACGAATTTTGGTTTTGGCTAAAATCCGGAATAACGGATTAAGCAACCAAATGCCACTGACAACTAAAATGACTACAGAGCCAATCGGAAGTAGAAATTTCTGCCAAATTGGAACTGCCTCTTGTACCATATTGGGGTTAGTTGGTGCTAAGAATGCAACAAATGCGAGAAGTGGCACAATCAATAAATCTTCAAAAAGCAACACGGCAATAATGCGTCTGCCACGATCGCTTGTCATTTCTCCTCTGTCGCTTAATGTTTGCATCACAATTGCGGTGGAGGTAAGCACAAAACCTGCTGCTGCAATAAACGAAAATTGCAATGAGAAGCCATAAGCTATACCGATCAGCGTAAGTGCTCCAATCGCAACTAAAATTTGCAGGCTGCCCATACCGAAAATATATTTTCGCAAGCCCCATAAATGCTTTGGTTGCATTTCAAGTCCAACTAAAAAGAGGAACATCACGACACCCAATTCAGCAAAATGAATGATGGCTGCGGCATTATTAAACAGCCCTAAACCAAAAGGTCCAAGGGCTAAACCTGCAGCTAAATAGCCCAATACCGAACCTAACCCAATTTTCTTAAATAATGGAACAGCAATAAGTGCTGCACCTAACAAACTTACCACACTCGCAAGTTGCCCTACATTTTCCGTTGCCATAACGTCCTCATCAAATTAAGCACTTTAATTGAGATGGATTTTAGCATAATTTAAAATAGTGCTAGGGTTGGGAATAAAATATTTATTAGCCAAAATAGGGCTTGGCTTTTTATTGGATACAAGCGGTTGATTTTTCAATATAATTTGCAAATGGAGAAGTAGATGAGCGATATTAGAACCCTTGATTTAAACTTGCTAAAAGCCTTTGTCGTATTGTTAGACGAATGTAATGTGAGCCGTGCGGCAAAGCGACTTTCAGTTACGCAACCTGCGATGAGTGGGATTTTGAATCGGCTACGAGAGAGCTTTAACGATCAATTATTCGTACGAGTGCAGCACGGTATGCAGCCTACCGAACGGGCATTACAATTGGGGCAGACTGCTCGTAAAATTTTGCAAGAAATTAATACGATGTTACAACCACCAAAGCTAGAGCCAGAGAAACTGTCGATGACGCTCCGTATTGCTGCGATGGATTATGTGCAGCAAATTATCGCACTGCCGCTGATTTTACGCCTTCGCTGCCTCGCTCCAAATATACAGGTGGCGTTGCCTGTGCAAGGACAGAATATTAAGACTTTGTTTGAGCAGAATAAAATTGATTTGGCATTGGTTAGTCAGCAGCATTTAAGTGCAGATATGCCAAGAACAGTGCTGTATGAAGAGCGTTATGTTTGTGCGATGAGCCATACGCATTCTCTAGCCAATAAAAAACTGACCTTAGAGCAGTTTTGTGAGCTGCCTTTTGCAATGCTTTCTTATAACGGTGGTGAATTTAGCGGAGCAACAGATATTGCCTTACAAAAATTAGGTAAACAACGCAAAGTGATGGTTTCGGTAAATCATATTTCACTTTTACCACAACTGTTACAAGGTTCAGATTTAGTAGCTGTGCTGCCTGAACATTTAGCCAAGACCTTACCTAACGTGCATTTGCAAGCTCCACCTATCGAGGTAGAAGGCTTTACGATGATGATGGCGTGGCACGAGCGAACCGAGCAAGATATTGCCCATCGTTGGTTAAGAGATATTTTGAAAGATGTAGTGAAATAAGCATTTTTGTATTTTACGCACTAAAAAGCCGTTTATCTTTTTGAGATAAACGGCTTTCATTATGTTAAAAAATTAAAATTTTTCTACAAAATCAGCATAAGCATTAATGAAGTTTTGCATTGAGCCTTTTAACGCATCATTTGCAATTTCACCATCTTCTGCAAATACACCACCAAATAGGTTACCTACATTTAATGCAAACGGTAGGGTTGGCATATTCACGAATGCACCGGAGGTGATAGTACGAATTTGATCCGCTGCACGTACACCACCAGCAGCACTTGCTCCAACTGTAACGATACCAGCCGGTTTGCCAATCCATTTGCTTTCACCCATTGGACGAGAAACCACATCAATAGCATTTTTCAACATTGCTGAAATGCCTGCATTGTGTTCAGGGGTAACGAATAAAACGCCGTCTGCCTTTGAAACTGCTTCACGTACACGAGTGTATTGTGCCGGGCTGTTTTCGTCTAAATCACGGTCGTAAAGTGGAAGATCTGCAATTTCAACAATGTTTAATTGAATGCTTGCCGGTGCCATTTTTTGTAAGTGGCGGACCGTTAATTGACTAAATGAAGTTTTGCTACCGCTGCCGATTAATACTGCAATTTGTTTTGCCATTTTATAAATTCCTTAAAAGAGTAACTAAATTTGTGTCTATTTTAGCCCTTTCTGTTTATAGAATAAAGCCCATATAGTGAAAGTTACTCTTTACTCATAATAAATAATCTTGCAAATTTTTAGTAAATTTCGACCGCTTGTATAATAAAATCATTATAATCGTTACAGATTAGCGTAGAGGTTCTTATGTCTGTTTTAAAGAAAATAAAATTTGTTTCAACTTTAGGCGTAGTAATAATGTTATCGGCTTGTAGTTTGGTTACTTATAAACCCGTTGATACCATTAAACAAGTGAGCCTTGATAGTGGATACCGCCAAAAGAGCGTATTCAAAGAAGGGGCTAAGGACGGCAACATTATTGTTGTAATGTTTTCAGGTGGTGGCACACGGGCTGCCGCACTGGGTTATGGCGTGTTGGAGGAGTTACAAAAAGTAAAAGTGAAGGGTACGGAGAAGGGAAATACGTTATTAGATAATATTGATATAACCTTTGGTGTGTCGGGCGGTTCGGTATTAGCCACTTATTTTGCGTTGGAGGGAAAAGCAATTATCCCTAAATTTGCGAATAACTTTTTAAAATCAAATTTTCAGAAAGATATTCTCACAGAAGTGTTTTCGCTCTCTAATTTACCTCGCTTAAGCTCACCGCAATTTGGGCGGGGAGATTTATTGCAAGAACGCTTTAATTTAGCCCTTTATAAGGGCAAAAAATTTGGCGATTTAGTGAGAAACCGCAAAGGACCGTTTGCCGTAATCAGTGCAACGGATATGAATATCGGGCAGCAACTTACGTTCACCCAAGAAACCTTTGACGGGCTTTGCCTTAACCTAAATGATTTGGAAATTGCCCGAGCAGTGGCAGCTTCAAGTTCAGTGCCGTTGATTTTTGCTCCGCTTACATTGAATAACAATGGGGGAAATTGTCATTTCAGTTTACCAAAAGCCTTTACTGAACAAGAAAAAGTAGTTGATGGTTTAACCACTAAGCAGATTGAAGAAACGGAACATACACTGAGCTTTTATCAAGATAGCAAAGAACGCCCGTTTATCCATTTAGTGGATGGCGGACTAACGGATAACTTAGGTTTGGCTTCTATATTGGATATTTCAGATGTGGTTGGTATTGAAGATATGTATAAACGTGCCGGCGAGCTGGGGGTTAAGAATGTTATCGTTATTAATGTCAATGCTCAAAATGAAGTATCAAGTGAAATTGATAAATCCGCCAATGTTCCCGGCTTGAAAGATGTGGTGAATACGATTATCAATGTTCCTATTGATAGCACCACGCAAATTAACCTTCAACGCTATAGCCAATTTAGCGATAGTTGGAATAAATATGCCAACGAACAGCAAACCAAAATTGAGATGTTTTTTGTCAATTTAGGCTTAAAAGAACTGCCTGATGGTCAGTTGAAAAAAGAAGTATTAAATATTCCAACCTCTTTTTATTTGCCGGAAAAAGATATTGATAAATTGCGTGAATCGGCTCGCATTTTGTTAGAACAATCTGAGGTTTATAAAAAAGCAGTAATGGCTTTGCAATAAAGTATATTGTTATTATAAAAGGTAAGGGCGAATTGCAATTCGCCCTTATGATTACAATATAATTTTCACTTTCCAGTCAAAATTTTCTTCATTTAACCGATATTGCTCTTTCAAACTCGGACCGCAGGAATTTGAACCGATACCGCTCATTTTATAATCGACACATAAAACCGTTGAATCGCTTTCCACTAAATCATAACTGTGGGTTTTAGCCGTTAATTCTTCCTGTGTATAAGGCGAGAAATTAAAGCTAAACGGCTTTTCTGCGGTAACGGTTAAATTCGGTAATTGCAGATAATGCGTACCAAAATGACTGCCATTTTCTTGTGGTTTGAGGTAAGCTGTGTGGTTTTCTGATGCAGTGGTTTGATAACGCCCGAGCTTCGCTAAATGGTGTTTATCCATATAACTTTCTCGCTCTCCATAACCAAAATACTCCGCTTGATGATTGGCTTTATGGAGGAAGAAACGCAGCCCAAAGCGTGGTAAAAACGGCAAATGGGTTGGGCGTTTCGCTTGCACGTTTAGCTCAATTTCGCCGCTCGGCAAAATATGATAAACCACTTTCAGCGTTAAAATTCGGCTTTGAGCGGTGGCGACAATGCCACATTCTGCTACGATTTTCACACCGTTTTCATCTTGCGAAAGCGAGGTGGAATAGGCTCGGGTGTAGCATTTGTCGTAGCCCGCTTTTTGCCAAAACTCTCGGATTAAACGGTCGTTATCTGTTGGAGCTCGCCAGATGTTGAAATCAAGCGGCTGCTCAATCATCGGCACGCCATTTTTCTCGATTGCGGTGAAAATGCCTTTGAGTTTATCGAAGCGGTAGCGATATTCCCCATTTATGATCTGCCAGCCATTTGCAATATTTTCTACAAAAATCACCGCTTGTGGACGAGAGGGAAGCTCGGGTTTCACCATTTTTTCGCTGAAAACGAGTTGGTCAAAGCCCAAATGGTGATCTTTTGCTAATAAAGCTGAGCCTTCACTCAAGCGATAATCAAGGGTTAAAATCTGTAATTTTTCGCTTGAAGTAGGTAATTCCAACGGCAAACAAGCGGTCTGATTTGGCTCGCAATTTACCAAAAGTTGCCCCTTCTGCACGGTTTCGCCATTTTCACTCAAGCAATAATGCACGGTCAGATAATCGGCAAGATTGGTGAAATCTAAATAGTTTTTTAGCCAAACTTTACCTGCTTTCATCTCTGCTCGCACAGGGCGGTTCACATTTTTCACTTCAAGCAAATTGCTGTGCACAATGCGATGTTGCGAAACCAAACCATCCATACAGAAATTACCATCGTGCAGGGGTTCGCCGAAGTCGCCGCCGTAGCCGTATTTATCAGAATTTGGTAGCAGAGGAGCGTGGTCGCACCATTCCCATACAAAGCCGCCGCAAGAACAGGCATATTGTTGGAAAGTCTGCCAATAATCTTCCATATCGCCACAAGAGTTACCCATTGCGTGTGAGTATTCGCATAAAATAAACGGCTTGCGATTGTTCGGATTGGCAAAATATTCATTAAGTCGCTCGGTGCTTGGGTACATTTCGCTGTATAAATCCAAGTTGGAGAGGTCGTTTTGATATTGCGAATGTTGGTAAATTGAGCCTTCGTAATGGGTTAGACGGCTCGGATCTCGCTCTTTTACCCAACGAGCTGCCGCCTCAAAATTTTCGCCAAAGCCTGATTCATTTCCTAGCGACCAAATAATAATCGATGTACGGTTTTTATCTCGTTCCACATTGGCGATATTGCGATCTAAAATAGCATCTTTAAAATTAGGATCTCTTGCAAAATAACAGAAATTATCGACCGCTTGTTGGCGGATCTCTTCCTGTTTATTCGGGTTTGGCACATTTAAGAAAATACTGTTTTCAGGGCTTTCAATATACACCGCACTTGAGCCGTGGGATTCAATATCGCTTTCGGCAATCACATAAAAACCGAGCTGATCGCACAATTCGGTAAACCAAGGAGAATTTGGGTAATGAGCGGTGCGGATTGCGTTGATGTTATGTTCTTTCATCAAACGCAAATCAATTAAGGCTTGCTCACGGCTGATGGCATAACCTGTTACTGGGTCGGAATCGTGGCGGTTCACGCCTTTGAATTTTATCGGCTTGTTGTTAAATAACAGCACGCCATTTTTTACTTGAATTTGGCGGAAGCCGATTTTCTGCTCGATGATTTCGGTTTGATAGCTCAATTGCAATGTATAGAGTTTTGGCTCTTCCGCATTCCATAACGTTAAATTGCAAATTTCTGCAGAAAAATCACCGCTTGTTTGCTCACAAACAAGGTTGCCTTGCGGATCAAAAAGTTGAAAATGCACTTCCTCAGGCTGATTGGTAAATTGGGTTTCTACGCTTAAATGAGCTTGGGTTAAATCTTCGCTAAGCTGATACTGAATAAAGAAATCTTGCAGGTAATTTTGCTCACGTTCCAAAATGTATACATCACGGAAAATTCCCGACATTCGGAATTTGTCTTGATCTTCCAAATAACTGCCATCACACCATTTCAGCACCACAACCACAAGGCTATTTTTACCGTGTTTCAGATGCTTCGTAATCTCAAATTCATTAGTGCTATGGCTGATTTGCCCATAGCCGACAAATTCGTCGTTCACATAGACAAACAAGCAGGAGTCCACGCCCTCAAAATTGAGCAAATAACGTTTGTTTGGTTTTAGTTCAAAGTCGATTTCACGCTGATAAACGCCACACGGATTATTGTGCGGTACATAAGGCGGCTCGAACGGAATCGGGTAGTTGATGTTAGTGTATTGATGAGTATCAAAGCCCTGTGTTTGCCAGTTAGACGGCACAAGGATTTTGTGAGCAAAGGTAGTGTTTAGGAAATTATCGGGTAGATTGTGAAGGCTTTCATAGAAATTAAAATGCCACTCACCATTGAGTAACGTAAATTGATTCGATTTTTCTCGCTCTAATTGATTAGGCGTTTGACCTTTTTGAAACGGAATAAAATAGGCGTGGTGTGGAATGCGATTAATGTGTAGCACGTTTGGATCTTGGTAATAATTCGGTAATGACATAAAAGCCTCAACGTCAAAAAATACTGAAACTATAATAACATTAATTCAGTTATAAAATACGACAATAGGTAATGTGTGGAATTGTGAGAGGGATCACAAAAAATCGATAAGATTATAGTTAGATGTTTGTTTTTGATACTCTGCCAAATCTCCCCCTCCCCTCTTTGCTAAAGAGGGGTGATCCATTTGTGATAATCTTAAATTAATCTGGTTATTTAAGATTGTAATGAAGAAAGATGAGTTTTAAATTTTGTGTGATTTACCCCCCTCTTTAGTAAAGAGGGGAGGGGGAGATTTATTCGCTTCGCTCACACTGCGTGCCGTTGCTTACGCAACGTTCAAACGTAAGCGTTTGTGGCAGAGTAAATTAACGAAGAGAATTAATAAAGAGAAAGCCTCGTTAGAAATATTAAAATCATCCCTAGCCTTTTTCTTTTTCGGTTGATTCCGTTATAATCGCTTAGTTTTTATTTAAACCTCATTTAAGGAATTGAAGAATGCTATACCCAAGTGAAGAATTTTTATACGCTCCTGTACAATGGACTGATCATAGCGAAGGTTACACCGATATTCGTTACCATAAATCTAAAGACGGTATCGCAAAAATTACGATCAATCGCCCTGAAGTGCGTAATGCGTTTCGCCCTCACACTGTAAAAGAGATGATCGAAGCATTTTCTGATGCTCGTTTTGATGAGAAGATCGGCGTGATCGTATTAACCGGTGAAGGGGAATATGCCTTCTGTGCGGGTGGCGACCAAAAAGTGCGTGGCGACTACGGCGGTTATAAAGATGAAAGCGGTGTGCATCACTTAAACGTATTAGATTTCCAACGTGATATTCGTACTTGTCCTAAACCGGTAGTGGCAATGGTGGCTGGCTATGCTATCGGCGGTGGACACGTTCTACATATGTTATGTGATTTAACTATTGCAGCAGATAATGCAAAATTCGGTCAAACAGGTCCTAAAGTAGGCTCATTTGATGGTGGCTGGGGTGCAAGTTATATGGCTCGCCTTGTTGGTCAGAAAAAAGCCCGTGAAATTTGGTTCTTATGCCGTCAATACAACGCTCAAGAAGCATTAGATATGGGCTTGGTAAACACTGTTGTGCCTTACGCAGATTTGGAAAAAGAAACTGTGCGTTGGTGCCGTGAAATGTTACAAAACAGTCCGATTGCTTTACGTTGCTTGAAAGCGGCGTTAAATGCAGATTGTGATGGTCAAGCCGGTCTTCAAGAGTTGGCAGGCAACGCAACGATGTTGTTCTATATGACAGAAGAAGGTCAAGAAGGGCGTAATGCGTTTAATGAAAAACGTGAGCCGGACTTCAGCAAATTCCGCCGTAATCCGTAATTTATGCTAATACAAGCGGTTGTTTT
>NZ_JBXGGI010000097.1:0-6866 GCF_056854775.1 Mannheimia sp. | reverse complement strand
TTGCTCAAGTTTCTTCTCTTGGGCTTCTTTCGCTTTTCTTTCTTCTTCAGCTTGTTTAGCAGCAGCTTCCAAACGCTTAGCTTCTGCATCTGCTTTTAATTTTGCTGCTTCAGCTGCTTTTTTACGTGTAGCCTCTTCGGCTGCTTGTTGCTTTTTAATTTCTTCTTGTTTCGCTTGCTCTTGCTTTTGCTGTTCTTGAAGTTTTTGCTGCTCTTGCAACTTTTGCTGACGTTGCTTTTCTTGAATTGCCGCTAATTCAGCTTTCTTTTGTTGCTCAATTTCTTCCGGAGTTGGCTTTTCTTCCGCTTCTTCAACAGTTTCTTCAGGCTCTTCTCTAGGCTCTACCGTTGGCTTAGCTGGTTTAGAGCCCTTTTTCTCCGCCATCAATTGCCCATATTCCGCCGCCACTTGCCCGGTATCAACCATTACGGCTTCGAAGCTGTCGCTATCACCGCCACTACCTCCAGCCGCTGCTAATTCCGTTTTGGTGAAAAGAGACCCAAGCAATAATAATCCAATCAATAATATATGTAATAAGATCGAAATAATAACTGCAAGCTCTAGTCTATCTTGTTGAGATTTCACACGTTATCCTTGCTGATTATTTGCCTTCAGTCATTAAACCCACTGATTTAACCCCTGCATCTTTAAGTAATGTGATACCTTTCATAATTTCTTCATAAGGTACAACTTTATCACCGGCAACTAAAAATAATGTATTATTATCTTTTTGAAATTGCTCTCCGGCATAAGCGATCACTTCTGCTTCAGAAATATTATCTTGCCCATTACTTTGCACATAGTTACCATCAATTTTTAATTTATATGCCCCCACACCCGCCACTTCTAAAATAACAGGCGTTTTATCTTCATTTGATACAGATTGACTATGTGTATCTTCAGGTAAATTAACTTCCACACTTTGACTGATAATAGGTGCTGTTGCCATAAAAATAAGCAATAGTACTAACAATACGTCTAGGAATGGAACAATATTAATTTCCGATTTAATGTCATTACGTTTTACACGACGAATCGACATATTTTCCTCTTTTAAGATGCTTTTGCATCTATCATTAATTTATATAACGTAGCACTTTTAACTACGCATTATTACTTTACAAGCGGTCGATTTTTTACTGAATTTTGCAAATTTTTATCAGAAAGAAACCGCTTGCTATTTATCTTTTTGAAAAGGCTTGACGATGTAATAAGGTCGTAAATTCATCAATGAAATTCACATAACCTTGTTCTACTTTACCTAAACGTAAGTTTAAACGGTTATATGCCATAACTGCTGGAATTGCCGCAAATAGACCAATCGCGGTTGCAATTAATGCTTCTGCAATACCCGGTGCAACAGATTGTAAGGTTGCTTGTTTAACTGCACTTAACCCCATAAATGAGTGCATAATTCCCCATACTGTACCAAATAAGCCAATATATGGGCTAATTGAACCTACTGTGCCTAAAAACGGGATGTAGTTTTCTAGGCTTTCCATTTCACGGTTTAACGCCAAATTCATTGCACGAGTTGAACCTTGAATGATAGATTCAGGTGCATCAGGATTTGCTTGTTGTAAACGGTTAAATTCTTTAAATCCGACATAGAAAATTTGTTCTGAGCCTGTTAAAGCATCACGACGGTTTTCTAAACCTTGATGTAAGCGGTTTAAATCTTCGCCAGACCAAAAACGATCTTCAAACGTCAATGAGTCTTTTCTCGCTTTTGTTAATACCTTACTACGCTGGATAATAACCGCCCAAGATAAAATTGAAAATACAACAAGGATCAACATTACGATCTTGACCACAATACTTGCTTCTAAAAACAACGATAGAAGGCTAAATTCAGTTTGCATTAATAAAACTCCGAATAGTTTTTAAATAGAAAAATTAATTTTTTGTAATGCTTGACGAATATCATCAGGAATTGCAACAGGTTTCATTTTAACGAGATCAACACTGGCAACTGTTACAGTTGCCTCACTTAAGCAGATATCTTGTTTCCACAAGGTTTGCTTAAACACCAAAGTAGCTTTTTTAAACTCTGAAATGGTTGTTTCTACGTTTAATAAATCATCTAAACGTGCAGGTAGCTTATAGTCTATCTCAATTTTTTTCACGACAAAAGCGAGAGATTTTGCAAAAAGTGCCTGCTGAGAAAAATTGTATTGCCTTAAAAATTCCGTTCTAGCTCGCTCGAAAAAATTAAGATAGTTAGCGTGATAAACTACCCCACCAGCATCAGTATCTTCGTAATAAACCCGAATCGGAAAATGCATACTTTTTCCTCTTTCTTCAAAATGAAAAAACGCCCAAAATTTAGGCGGAAAATTGGTTGCTATTGTAGAGATAGACAAATCGTTGTGCAAGTATATTTTGAGTTTAATCGTAAAAATATTTTTTACCTATCAAAAACAAATAGAGGCATTAAAAATGCCTCTATTTCATTAATAAAATACATAAAGATGGAATGACAATAAGATAACCTACTATCGGTAAAAAAATTGCTTTCCAAATCGTTGAACGAATTTCAAATCCAACCCCGTGTATCCACAAAATTGCCATACCATAAAAGATGATCATCACTAAATACGGTGTTTTTCCTCCAAAAGTAAGAGCAAAAGCGGTCGAATTTAATAAAATTATTGCAAATAATGCGGTGGCTAAAATAAAAGAAAGGGCTTTTAACAAGCCCTTTGCTGTTAAGTTATAAAGAGTATTAATCATTACTCGTCAAACTTACCTGTTTTTTCAATGCTGATGGTGATTACTGTTGCAAAGAAAATTGCAAGCATTACACCTAACACCCAAGTTACATAAAACATAATGCACTCTCCTATTAGTAAGCTGATTTATTGTGTTCTAAGTAACTCGCATCTAAGCGACCATACATTTTGATGTATGACCAAATAGTATAGCCTAATACTGTTGGAACGAAGATACACGCTACTACTAACATTACTGTTAATGTTGTTTGACTTGCGGTTGCATCCCACATCGTTAAACTCATATTAGGATGAGTAATTGATGGCATTACAAATGGGAACATTGAAACTGCCGCCGTTGTAATTACCCCAACAATCATAATAGATGATGAGAAGAACGCAAAGCCGGAACGATTTGCTCTTGATGCAACGATAGTAAGCAATGCACCAATTACCGCTAATGCCGGAATGATCCATAATACAGGCATTGCCGCATAATTTCTGAACCAAGCACCTGTTTCAACTGCTACTGTTTTATTAGTAAATACAGATTGTGCATTGTGATCAATTTGGCTTGTTACTACAAAGCCATCTTTGAAATATAACCATACACCTGCAAGAACAAAGGCAACTAATACAACTGCTGCTGTAACTTGTGCTACTTTTCTTGAATTATTATGGAGCTCATCTGTGGTTTTCATTTGTAACCAAGTTGCACCCTGTGTTGTTAGCATCATTAAACTAATCACACCACATAATAATGCAAATGGATTTAATAAACCAAAGAATGTACCTGTGTATTGTGATTGGTTAATGCTGTTAAATTCAAATGGTACACCTTGTAATAAGTTACCAAATGCAACACCGAATACTAATGATGGTACAAATCCACCGATTAATAGTCCCCAGTCCCAAGCATTACGCCATTTCGGACTATCAATTTTGGCACGATACTCAAAACCAACAGGGCGGAAAAATAACGCTGCTAATACGAGCACCATTGCAATATAGAAACCTGAGAACGAGGTTGCATATACTGTTGGCCACGCTGCAAATAACGCACCGCCAGCGGTTAATAACCACACTTGGTTACCATCCCAATGAGGAGCAACTGTGTTGATCATAATACGGCGTTCAACATTACTCTTACCAATCACAGGTAAAAGGTTTAATACGCCCATAGTAAAGCCATCAGTAATGGCGAAACCAATTAATAATACTATGATTAAAATCCACCAAATAAAGCGGAGAAATTCATAATCGAGCATTTTTAACTCCTATTATTTAGCTGATTGTTCAAAGTAGTAACGACCTGTTTTTAATGCACTTGGTCCAAGTCGTCCGTATTTAAACATTAAGTACATTTCTATGATTAAGAACAGTGTATATAAACCACATAACAAGCCGATCGTAAACCATAAATCGCCTGTTGTTAATGCAGAGTTTGCTACACCAACAGGTAACATCTCATAGATAGCCCACGGCTGACGACCATACTCAGCTAAGAACCAACCAGATTCAATTGCGATCCACGGTAATGGGATACCACATAATAACGTTCTTAATAGGAAACGACTTTGCCCTACTCTACCACGCATATTTTGAACAAACGCAGCAATGATCAATACCAACATAATCACACCTGAAAGCATCATCACACGGAATGCCCAGAAAGTAGGACCTACATTTGGAATAGTATTATCCGCTGCTTTTTGGATTTGCTCTTCTGTTGCATCAACTACATTGTCTGTATATTGTTTTAACAATAAGCCAAAACCTAAATCTTTTTGCACTGCTTTAAAGGCTTCTTTATCTGCTTCTGTATAGTTACCAGAACGTAATTTTTCTAGTAAACCGTAAGCAACAATACCGTTACGAACACGTTGTTCATTGATTACACGGATATCTTTTAAGCCTGTAATTTCAGTATCTAAAGAACGCGTTGCAATAATACCGGCGGCATAAGGAATATGAATTGAGAATTCATTTTTCATTTCTGCTGTATTTGGAATAACAAATGCATTCCACGCAGCAGGAGCAGGTTGAGTTTCAAATTCACCTTCCATTGCAGCTAATTTTGTTGGCTGAGCTTTCCCGATTTCATAACCGGACTCATCGCCCATAATTAATACCGCAATGATCGATAATAAACCAAAACTTGCACCTACAGAGAATGAACGTTTAGCAAATCCTAAATCACGACCTTTTAAGATGTAGTATGCACTAATACCTAATACGAAAATAGAACCACAAACATAACCTGCTGTTACAGTATGTAAAAATTTAGATTGCGTAACCGGATTTAGTAACAATTCAGAGAAGCTTGAAAGTTCCATACGCATTGTTTCAAAGTTAAACTCTGAAGCAACCGGATTTTGCATCCAACCATTAGCTACTAAAATCCACAATGCAGATAAGTTAGAACCAAATGCAACACAGTAAGTCGTTAATAAGTGTTTAGCTTTTGATAAACGTTCCCAACCAAAGAAGAACAAGCCCACAAATGTAGATTCTAAGAAGAATGCCATTAAGCCTTCAATCGCTAATGGAGCACCAAAGATATCACCTACATAATGAGAGTAATATGACCAGTTCATACCAAACTGGAATTCCATTGTAATACCAGTTGTTACACCTAGAGCAAAGTTAATACCAAATAACTTACCCCAGAATTTAGTCATATCTTTATATACTTCTTTACCCGTAGTTACATAAAGTGTTTCCATCACAACAAGTACGAAAGAAAGACCTAATGTAAGCGGTACGAATAAGAAGTGATAGAGTGCAGTTAAAGCAAACTGCAAACGTGAGAGTTCAACTACGTCTAACATCTCAAACCTCTTATTTATTAATATAATAATTTGACAAATAGATTACCGAAAAGTAATCGCCCACAAATTTTCACTCAATTCTAACAATAACCCAAATTGGTTAAATTTATAATAAAGTGTCGGAAAGTATTCTACCTGTAAATAACCAATTAAAAAATAGTAATTTTGTTATATTCGTCACAAAATTGGTTTATTTATGTAATAAATTCTATATAACCCACTAAATAACTAGGTTATAACAAACAAATTTATAACAAATAATTTACCATTTTAATATATATGGATCTTTTGGCAAAAAAGATCCACTTAATAGATGACTTTTATTTAAACTTCTGCTAGTATCGGCTGGCTTTATATTTAATAATAAGCAAAACATTGAATTTATTAGCACTTAATGTGTGGAGAACGCATGCTTAAAAGAATTTTAGGAGTTACACTTTGTGCAGTACTGGTTTCCGCTACTGCAATTGCGAATGTGAAAACTTCATCACTTACAGTTGCAAAACCTACTTTAAGTAAAACATTACCAACTGAATGTGAGAAAATGTTTAACACCGCAAATAAATTAGTTTCTGATGCAGAAAAACAGCCGGGTACTCATACTCAATTGGTTAAAATGAAAAATAAACTTTCTTCAACAAAGCAACAGATCCTTAAAATGGATACTGTTTTACAACAAAAAAGTTGTGAGAAAGGTTTAACCGCATTAAATAACCTAAGGCAAAAACATCAATAAGAAAAAGCCAAGCTAGAATAGCTTGGTTTTTTATTGCAAACTTTTCTACAAAAATGACCGCTTGTAGTTCTAATAAATAAAATAAAAGCTACTGAGTTTTCAGTAGCTTTTATTCATTAAGAACAAACGATTACATCATTCCGCCCATTCCACCCATACCGCCCATTGCGGCTGGATCTAATTTTTCTTCTTTTGGTAAGTCTGTGATCATACATTCTGTCGTGATCATTAAACCTGCAATAGAAGCCGCAAATTGTAATGCTGAACGGGTTACTTTAGTTGGATCTAAAATACCCATTTCTAACATATCGCCATACTGCTCTGTACCTGCATTATAACCATAGTTACCCGAACCATCTTTCACGTTGCGAGCAACCACTGAAGACTCTTCACCGGCATTTGCTACGATTTGGCGTAAAGGTGCTTCCATCGCACGAAGGGCAAGTTTGATACCCACATTTTGTTCCTCATTGTCGCCTTTTAAGGTTGCTGCTACTTTGCTTGCTGCACGCACTAAAGCTACACCACCTCCCGGAACGATACCTTCTTCCACTGCGGCACGGGTAGCGTGTAAGGCATCATCAACAC
>NZ_JBXGGI010000096.1:0-4190 GCF_056854775.1 Mannheimia sp. | reverse complement strand
CGTTAATGTAATTTGTTCTTTTTCTGCGATTTTTTCAGCGAGTTGTTCAGACCAATCATTTAGGTTTTTCAAATAACCTGCATCGTCAGTTGGGTATTGGATATTATTCAGTTCTATAGACATAAAATAAAAATGCCACATAAAGTGGCATTCCTCTTATATTTTAATATTAATCATCGCTACCTAATACACCAAAGATTTGTAAGAAACTTACAAATAGGTTATAGATAGAAACATATAAATCAACAGTTGCACGAATATAGTTTGTTTCGCCACCGTGAATAATATTGCTGGTTGCGAGTAAAATCGCACCGCTTGAGAAGATAACAAATAAGCTGCTTAAGGCTAAACCTAGTGCCGGAATCGCTAAGAAAATGTTAGCGATAATGCCGACTAATAGTACCACAAATAATGCTACCATCATTCCGCTTAAGAAACTCATATCTTTTTTCGTGGTTAATACATAAGCTGAACAAGCGAAGAAAACTAATGCCGTTGCACCAAATGCAAGAGCAACGATATCACCTAAACCGGCACCGATGTAGCGGTTTAAAATAGGACCTAAGGTATAACCCAAGAAGCCTGTTAACGCAAATACGCTTAAGATACCCACACTGCTATTTGAAGTGGCATTCGTTAAGAAAAGTAAGCCATAAAAGCCGATTAATAATCCCCACCAAGGCATTGCCGGTGCGTTCATTTGCATTGCAACAAAAGCAACAACGGCTGAGAAAGTCAGTGTCATTGCCAATAACATATAGGTATTGCGTAGCACTTTGTGAGTGCTAATAAGTGATTCAGATGTTGAGTAGCTATGAGCTAAACGATTTTCCATAAAAATTCCTTCTGTTTTTGTTTTTAAATCGGAAAAACCGACGGATTGATATGTATGGATAAATTTCCATAAATCAAGCCTTAAATTAGCGGTAATTTATTGTAAAGTCAATGCGATTTTGTAACAGGGGAGTAAAAAAAATAATTTAGTTATGTTACACTTAACACAATTCTACTGCTTGTTCCTTTAGTTTTGTTATGAAGCTTAATTTCCCAACTTTTTTAACTTTATTTCGTGTCGGAATGATACCACTTTTTATTGTGGCGTTTTATCTGCCGACTAAATATGCCCCTGAAATTGCTACCTTGATATTTTTTATTGCTTCTATTACTGATGCGTTTGATGGTTATTTAGCCCGTAAATGGAACCAAACAACGAGACTTGGGGCATTTTTAGACCCTGTCGCAGATAAAGTCCTGGTTGCAGTTGCTTTTGTTTGTGTAGCGGAGCATTACCATACTTGGTGGGTTACTATTCCAATTTGCATTATGATTGCCAGAGAGATTATTATTTCTGCATTGCGTGAATGGATGGCAGAGCTCGGTGAGAGAGCAAGCGTTGCCGTTTCAATTTGGGGAAAAGTAAAAACAACCGCTCAAATGTTAGCCTTAGGCGGAATGATTTGGCGACAAAGTGAAGCAATGGAAATTTTAGCCTTTATTCTACTTTATATTGCGGCAGGTTTAACTATTTGGTCGATGTTGCAATATTTGAATGCTTCCAAAGGTAGCTTGTTGAAGTCGTAAGCGGTCTATTTTTATTATTTTTTTGCAATTGTGAAGCTATTTTGCAATTGCATATTCTGAATTTCATCACGCATAATGTCCGAATTTGATTCCAAATCTTTTCTTGCTGATGTTCCTCATCAGCCCGGTGTTTATCGTATGTACGATGGCAAAGGGAAGATTATCTATGTTGGTAAAGCCAAAGATCTAAAAAAGCGTTTATCAAGCTATTTCCGTGCGAATTTACCTAATCGTAAAACCGAGGCATTGGTGTCGAATATTGCCTATATTGAGACAACGCTAACCCATTCCGAAACAGAAGCCCTACTGTTAGAACACAACTATATTAAAGAAAATCAACCTAAATATAATGTGCTTCTGCGTGATGACAAAGCCTATCCTTATATTTTACTCACTAAACATCAACATCCGCGTGTGGGGAGCTTTCGAGGCAGTAAAAAAATCAGTGGTGAATATTTTGGACCTTACCCTAATGCCACGGCAGTGCGGGAAACGCTCTACTTGTTGCAAAAAATTTTCCCTGTCCGACAGTGTGAAGACAGCTATTATAAAAACCGCTCCCGCCCTTGTTTACAATATCAGATCGGACGTTGTCTTGCCCCTTGTGTGGCAGGTTATTGCACGCAAGAAGAATACGATAATCAAGTGAAATTGGTTCGACTGTTTTTACAGGGTAAAGATCATCAAGTGGTTGAATATCTGATTGGTAAGATGGAAAGTGCGGCTGAAAATCTGGAATTTGAAACGGCGGCACGTTATCGAGATCAAATCCAACTCGTGCGTGAAGTAATGGAAAAACAGTCGATCTCAACTGATCGTCAGGACGATCTGGATTTTATTTCGATTGCTTACCAATATGGTATTGCTTGCGTGCATATTTTGTTTGTACGACAAGGCAAGGTATTAGGCAATCGAAGCTATTTTCCAAAAGTGCCAAATCATACCGATCTTGCTGAATTAAGTGATACCTTCATCGGGCAGTTTTATTTGCAGATGAACCAGCATCGCACAATTCCCAATCAGATCATTATCGATCAAACAGTGAGTGAAAAAGAAGCCTTAGAAACCGTACTATCTGAACAAGCCGGGCATAAAGTTAGCATTTTAAATAAAGTACGAGGTGAAAAAAGTCGCTACCTCGCTCTTGCTCAAACCAATGCAATTGCTGCTCTGAATGTTCAATTAAAGCAAGACGAACGTATTTACACTCGCTACGAAGCTTTACAAGCGGTGCTAGATCTCGAAAAAATTGCAAGAATGGAGTGCTTTGACATCAGCCACACAATGGGTGATCAAACAGTCGCTTCTTGTGTAGTGTTTGATGAAAACGGCATTTTGAAATCGGATTATCGCCGTTTTAATATTGAAGGCATTACGCCCGGTGATGATTATGCCGCAATGGAGCAGGCTCTTCTGAAGCGTTATGACCGACCACTTCCACCGGAAAAAATTCCTGATATTATTTTTATCGACGGAGGCAAAGGGCAGCTCAATCGAGCGTTAGATACTTTTTCCAAGCTGAAGGTGGAGTGGGATATATCTAAACCACTCCTAATTGGTGTTGCAAAAGGGGTGGAACGCAAAGCAGGGCTAGAAACCTTGATTATCAGCAAATGGGATAAAGAGATCAACTTACCGCCCGATAGCCCTGCTTTGCATTTAATTCAGCATATTCGAGACGAAGCACATAACTATGCTATCAATGCACATCGAAAAAAACGCCAAAAAGCCTTTACTGAAAGTGGGTTAGAAAGCATTGAGGGCGTTGGAGCTAAACGTCGCCAAGCTTTATTAAAATATCTAGGCGGAATGCAAGGTGTGAAAAATGCCACGCTTGAAGAAATTCAAAGCGTGCCGGGTATTTCTAAAGCTTTAGCGGAAGTTGTTTTCGACACTTTGAGAAATAGTTAATTAAACAAGCGGTCATTTTTGTTGAAAAATTTACTCGTTATGCTCGTAGCTCGTATCATCAGTAGCACTGATGTTAAAGCGTAAGTGTTTTTGCAAAAATGTCCGAAAAAACAACCGCTTGTTATATTGCAAATTGAAATGAAAAATAAGCAAACGTTTGCGTAATCGTTTGCTTATTTGGCGGGAAATCCGTATAATTCGCCCCTAATTTTTTATTTCTTTCAATCTTATTTTGAGGCATTTATGCAAAAAATTCTTTACCCTGTTGATTCTAAACCGCCATTCGGTCTAACGCTTCTTCTTGCGGCACAACATTTGTTGGCGGCACTTGGTGGTATTATTGCCGTACCGTTAGTCATTGGTAATGTGCTAAATTTACCTGCATCGGATATTATCGTGCTGGTTAATGCTGCGTTATTGGTGTCGGGTATTGTAACGATTATTCAATGTCAAGGCATCGGACCTATCGGTTTACGTTTACCAAGTGTGATGGGAACGAGTTTTACTTTCGTAGCGGCAGCACTGGCTATCGGTTTTAGTGAGCACGGAGTAGCAGGGATTATGGGGGCTTCATTGGTCGGTTCTCTAGTAATGATTATCGGCAGCTTTTTTATGCCTTATGTGCGTAAACTTTTTCCACCTGTGGTAACCGGTGTTGTTGTAATGATGATCGGTTTAAGTTTAATTCCTGTGGCGGT
>NZ_JBXGGI010000095.1:0-26634 GCF_056854775.1 Mannheimia sp. | reverse complement strand
TTAAAAGTGGATGAAGTGCACACAATGACTTCTCTAGCTGGGTTTGAAGCATTATTAAGAGGTAAAAAAGTGCATTGTTATGGAATACCTTTCTATGCAGGTTGGGGGCTAACGGAAGATTTATTACAAATAGAACGCCGTAATAAAACACTTACATTATCACAATTAATTGCAGCAACATTAATTTATTATCCGCTTTATATTGACCCCATTCAGGGTAAATTTATTGATGCCAATCAAGCCATTAATTTATTAATGCAACAGAAGCAACAATTATCTAATCACGGTATTAAGCGTTCTTGGATAAGTAAACAATATGGAAAGTTAAAACAACTTTATCGAGTTTTTAGTCAAACTTCACAGCATTAATTAAATTTAGCGAAGGTCTCTGAATGGAACATTATTTAGATGAATTAATTAAAAATAGCCAACGGATTTTGTTATTACAAGGTCCGATAGGATATTTTTTCACAGATTTTGCAAATTGGCTAGAAAAAGAACAAAAAACAGTCTTTAAATTAAACTTCAATGGTGGTGATGAATATTTTTATCCGAATGATAGATCTAATACCTTTGCTTATCGTGATAGTTTAGAAAATTTTGAAAATTTCTTAGTTAATTTTTGCCAGAAAAATAAAATAGATAATATCTTATGTTTTGGCGATAATCGTTATTACCATAAGATAGCTAAAAATGTTTGCTCAAATTTAGATATTATTTTCTGGGCATTTGAAGAAGGTTATTTCCGCCCCGAATATATTACGCTTGAAAAATGGGGTGTAAATGCATTTTCTCCACTGCCAAGAAATCAATCTTTCTTTTTAGAATATTCAAAATTAGATTCTCCTGAACCTGAAAAAGTTTCAAAAGGCTTTAAATATATGGCAAAGAGAGCTATCTCTTATTATTTAAAAGCCTATGAGAAGCGTAAAGAATATCCTAAATATCAACATCATCGTTTTATCAATTTAAGGTATTATCTTAATTTATGGTCAAAATCTATCATAAAAAGACTATGTTATTGGTTATATGATAGTGGCTTTGCAAAAAGAGTAGAAAATGGTGAATTCGGCAACTTTTTTATTGTACCACTACAAGTTTACGATGACACACAAGTAAGAGTACATAGCGATCAAAAAAGTGTTGAGATATTTTTACGAGAAGTGTTAACTTCTTTTGCAAAATTTGCTCCCTCACATTTAAATTTAATTATCAAACATCATCCAATGGATAGAGGGTTTATCGATTATAAAATTGTAATTTATGAATTTTTAGAAAAATACCCTCATCTAAACAATAAAGTTTTTTATATTCACGATGTACCTTTACCTGTTTTCTTAAGAAAAGGGAAAGGTATGGTTACATTAAATTCAACAAGCGGGCTTTCAGGTTTATTACATAATATGCCGGTAAAAACCTTAGGGCGAGCAAATTACGATTTTGAAGGATTAACGGATCAACAATCATTAGATACTTTTTGGGTGAACCCACAACCACCAAATGAGGAAGTCTTTAAAGGTTATCGCCAATATCATTTACATAAAACACATATTAACGGTAATTTCTATAATAAATCAATTCTTCGTTATCCCTATAATTTATAAACCACAAGCGGTCATAATTTGCAATTTTTACAAAATATGACCGCTTGTAAAACGTGTCTAAAGTCCGTTAAATCATTGCTTTAAGTGCCTCAGTTAGTTTTTGATAACGCTGATATTTCGTCTGATATGCTGCGTAATGTTCAGCATTTGGCTCAAACACTTGCATTTCTGCATTTAGGGCTTGTACTTGACTAATATCTAACCCAACACCTTGCATAGCCATTAATGCCGCACCTAAGCAGCCTGTTTCTTCCACTTGTGGTACTTCAAGCCTCATTCCTGTTAGATCCGCCAACATTTGCATCCAGACTGTTGATTTCACCGGTCCGCCTGTAACTCGCAGCACATTAGTTTGTGGGAAGCGAATAAACATACGGTTTAAGTGCGTCATTAAGCTAAACAGTACCCCTTCATAAATCGCTTGCAGCAAGTGCATTTGCGTATGGTAAGACTGCATTCCGTAGAAACTTGCCTGCATACCCAAACCTGCATTTGAGCCGTAAAGAAACGGCACAAACAACACCGAGCTACCTGCCGGTGGTAATGCGGCAATGCCCTCATTAATTTCTTGGTAGCTTAAATTGCTCCATTGTTTAACAAACCATTCCAAGTTGCCTGCCGATGTTGGGCTTGCCTCGTGCACAATAAATTTACCTGGCTCAGCATAACGCCCATAAACAAATGGTAATTCTTGGCTTAAATCGATATTATCAGTAATACCACTTACCACCGACCAAGTCCCTAGCACCACGTTGAGCTTTGTTTCATCATCTAAACCTGCACAGCGAGCCGTTGAAACCACATCAAATAAACCACCAACAACAAGCGTACCTACGGCTAAACCTGTTAATTTTGCCGCCTCTTCAGTTACATAACCTGCAATTTTATTCGGCTCAATCACCGGCGGTACTTTTTCCAACACATCAGGCATACCGAGCAAATCAGCTAAACTTTGATCGTATTCACCCTTCGCCATATTGTAGAGATTACTTTCAGAAATATTGGTTTCCTCGCAATGTAGCTCGCCGGTTAGGCAAAAACGCAAATAATCGTGCGACATCAGCACTGAGCCGATTTGTGCATAACGCTCGGGTTCATTTTTCTGTACCCATTTCAAAATGGAAACCGGATGACCTGTCCACAGCGTTTGGCGAGTGATGGGGTAAAGTTTCTGTGGAATTCCCTCAGCTTGCCACTGTTTCACAATCTCTAAAGAACGTTGGTCGGAAGAAAGAATGGCACGCCCAAGAGGTTGCTCATTTTTATCGAGCAAAAATGCCCCCTTGCCTTGGGCGGAAATGCCAACTCCTTTAATATCGCTTGGGTTTACGCCACTTTTTTCGATCGTTACACGTACCACTTCCGCACAAACCGCCCAAAGCTGTTGCATATCACGCTCTGCATAGCCTGCGGTTTCACTGATAACCGATACGTTTTCACGATGAAGTGCTTGAATATTGCCTTGATTGTCAAAAAGTGCGGCTTTGATAAAAGTACCGCCGCAGTCAATGCCGAGTGTGTAGTTCATCATATTTTCCTTACAACCTGAAGAAGAACAACAAGCGGTTGGATTTCGCAAAAAATTTGCAATTTCTTACCGCTTGTCGGTTTTAATGCGAAGTTATTATGTTAAGAGACTTACTTTAGCTTATATTATTGTGCCAAAGCATCCACTTTTTTCAATAATTCATCGCCGTGTTTTTCAACGAAAGCTTTACGAACTTCTGCTTCAATTACTGCTTTGAACGGTGCATTATCCACTTTCTCGATCACTTCGATACCCGCTTTGCGTAATTTCTCGATGATCTCTTGTTCGTTTTTCACGTTTAGATCACGTTGGAATTGACCCGCTTCTTTCGCCGCTTCTAATAATGCAGTTTGAAGTTCAGGTGCTAAGCCGTCAAATTTCGCTTTGTTCATTACCACGATTAACGGGGTGTAGCCGTGGTTGGTTAAGCTTAAGTGTTTTTGTACTTCATATAATTTTGCCGACCAGAAAATACCGATTGGGTGCTCTTGTGCATCTACCGCACGGGTTTCTAACGCTGTGTAAAGCTCAGATAACGGCATTGGCACCGGGTTACCGCCTAATAAGTTAAACGCTTGAATGTACATTGGGTTTTGGTTGGTACGTACTTTTAAACCTTTGATATCTTCCGGTTTGTTTACTGCGTGTTTTGAGTTAGAGAACGCACGGAAACCAACGTCCCAGAACGCTAAGCCTTTTAAGCCTTGAGCTTCTAAGTCTTTTAATAAGCCTTGACCGATTTCACCGTCTAACACTTTGTAAACGTGCTCACGATCTTTGAAGATAAACGGAATGTCGATCACGTTTAATTTTGGCTCTAAGCCGGTGAAGTTTGGTGAACCTGACATTTCGATATCAATAGTACCGCCACGCACGCCACTGATCATCGTTTGTGCATTACCTAGGGTGCTGTCCGGGAATAATTTTAATTTGATTTCACCTTTGGTTTTTTCAGCTAATAACTCATCGAATTTTTTCGCTGCGATGTGTTGGCTGTCTGAGCGTGGTGCTTCGTAACCGAAACGTAGTGAAGTTTCAGCCATTGCTGAAGAACTCATTACGGCTACACCTGCAACTAATGCGGCTAAAGTTTTTAAGTTAAAAAGTTTCATAGGGTTCTCCTGTGATAAACAAATTGTGGGCTGCAAGCGGTCAGTTTTTGCAAATTTTTTGCGATTTTTAACCGCTTGCAAGGTTAAATTTACTGCATCCATTCCAACGGTACGAGTACGAGCGATGGGAAGAATACCAATAAGAGTAACAAGAAAATCATCATCATCAAGTAAGGGAATACACCCTTAGCGGCTTGGTCAAACGGTAATTTTGATACACCGGTAATCACGTTTAACACGTTGCCCACCGGTGGAGTAATTAAGCCGATTGACGTATTTAAGATGAATAACACACCGAAGTACACCGGGTCGATACCCGCTTCTTCCACTAACGGCATTAGTACCGGCGTTAAGATTAATACCGTTGGGGTTAAGTCCATCACCATACCGATAATAAATACCGCAAGCATAATCACCAATAGTAAGGTCGTTGGGCTTTCAATTAACGGTTCTAAGAGTTCGGTGAGCATTGTCGGTAACTCTGCCACCGTGATTAACCAGCCGGTTACGTTTGCCGCTGCTACCAAGAACATTACCACTGCGGTCGTTTTTGCTGCCGCTAATACCACTTTGTATAAGTCTTTAAACTTCATTTCACGGTAAACGAACAGTGAAACAATCAACGCATAGAATGTCGCTACCGCACCTGCCTCAGTTGGCGTGAACATCCCTGAGCGGAAACCGCCGATGATGATCACAGGTAACAATAACGCCCAAATACTGTTTTTAAACGAGATACATAACTCTTCTTTGGTTGCTTTTGAGAAGGTCATTAAATCTAAACGTTTTGCCTGCCACCACCAAAGAGCAGCTAAGCAGATACCCATCATAATGCCCGGGAAAATACCGGCTAAGAACAGTTTAGTAATGGATACGCCACTTGCCACACCAAATACAATAAACGGAATACTCGGCGGAATGATTGGGGCGATAATCCCTGCCGTGCCGATTAAGCCCGCAGATTTATCAATCGGATAACCAGTGGTTTTCATCATCGGTAACAACATTGCTGCTACTGCCGCCGTGTCCGCTACCGCAGAACCGGAAAGGCTTGCCATAATCATTGCGGCTAAGATTGCCACAAAACCCAAGCCACCCCGTTTGTGCCCCACTAACTTCATCGGTAAGTCGATAATGCGTTTAGACAAACCACCTTCGTTCATAATTTCACCGGCAAGGATGAAGAACGGGATCGCCATTAGTGAGAAGCTGTCTGCACCACTGACGATTTGTTGAGCAAGGATTTGAGCATCAAACAGATCTAAGTGCAGCATTAAAGCCACGCCGCAGACTAAAAGTGCAAAGGCAACCGGAATGCCTAATAAAATCGAGCCAAGTAATACGGAAAGAAAAATTACAACAGTCATTTACTTTCTCCTTTCGCAATTACGCCAATGGTTGCAACAATGCGTACAACAATTAAGATACCGATTAATACACCTGCAACCGTGCTTGCAAGGAAAGTAATGCCTTGCGGTAAGCCTGAAATTGGGGCAAAGTTATTCAAGTTAAGATTAAATTGAATCCAACTACCATCTACAATTAAGTAGCAGCAGAACAACATCGCTAAATCAGTAAACACACTTAAAATATTTCTACCAACCGGCGATAATTTGTCTGTCAGCATTGTTACTCTAACGTGCTGGTTTTCACTAAACGCCAATACAGCACCTAAGAAAGCAAGCCATACAAACATATAACGTGAAACTTCTTCTGTAACGTTAATACTGCTATTAAAGCCGTAACGTAATACGACATTGAGGAAAACCAAGATAGACATAGCGGATAAAATAATTACCACCAATGCCTCTAATGCTTTTCCAACTAATTGAGCAAAGGCTTTCATAAACTACCTCAAATTTCACTCATTTTAATTTTTACCACCACTTTGCGGATTTTTGCTTCTCCTGCAAAAATAGCTGTTCGGTGTGTATCCTCAGGGAAGAACACTGCAAAATTACCTGCCTCACAGCGGAATTCATTTTCATTTTGCACCGATGCATAAAATTGAATATCACGCTCAGGGTTATATTCCACCGCAACAGGGTTATTGCCTAAATCAATGGATGCCGCCATTAATTCCACACCTTTGTGTAAATATTGCACGTCTAAATAATTTTGATGCACTTCCGGCTGATAAGCAGATTTTTCTTTCGTTTCAAGATCTAACACTTGAACGTAAATATCACGCCCTTTGAGTTCGTAAACGCCGGCTTCCATCGCATCAAAATCGGTATTTTTTAAATAATCCAAGGCGAATTGAATCGCTTTTGGATATTGAGCAGGATTGTAATTTGAAATATGACCGAAAAACATTGATTGCTCCGTTTTGCAAAATTTTTTGGAAATTGAACCGCTTGTATTTTTTCAGATGAACGATACATTCGCTCGATCTAATCCCCCTCTTTAGAAAAGAGGGGAGTTTTTCTTTACAACGCCTGCAATTTCGCCCAAACGGTATCATCTACCGGAATGCCGTTGGCTTTGTTATCAGCAAGAATTTGGGTAAATTCGTGTCCCGGTAAGCGAACTGCTACATCTGGGTCTGCACGCTCTGCTGTGCGAACATAATCCATAATACGGTTGAGTTTTTCGTCTTTGGTTTTGCCGTCAATTAAGCGATCCACTTCAATAGCGATATAGACTTGTGAAACGCAGTATTCGTCATCTTTATCTTCGGTTACTGCCGCTGTAGATTCACCGTTAGAAAGCAATGTTGCGATCATATCTAACACAATAGATAAGCCTGAACCTTTCCAGAAGCCCATTGGCATTAAGCGGCGGTTTTTCTCCACAGTTGCCGGATCACGGGTTGGGTTGCCTTCATCATCAAAACCGGCATCTACGAAAGTTTGGCGACCTGCTAAGCGGTGAACTTCCAACATTCCGTAAGAGTACATTGAACAAGACATATCCACCATTGTGATTGGATTTGTCGGCACTGCGATGATTAACGGGTTCGTTCCGATACGGCACTCTTTTGCACCCCAAGGTGGCATTACCGCTAAGGCATTCGTCCAGCAGATACCGATGTAACCTTTTTCTGCCGCTTGCCAGCCGTAAGAACCGCCACGCATCCAGTGGTTTGCGTTACGCAATGCCACCACACCGATACCGTTTTGGGAAGCAAGCTCCATCGCTCTGTCCATCATTTTTTTGGCGGTTAAGTTACCGATAGCTTGGTGAGCGTCCCACTGCTCAATAGCACCTAATGATAATACCTTCGTCGGCTCGGCTTCAGGGATCACATCACCGTTCTCTAACTGTTGAATAAAACGTGGGAAACGGTTTACCCCGTGTGAATACGCACCAGCTTGGGTAGTATCCGCAAACACGGTTGCACACTCTTCCGCAATTTCTTCACGCACGTTACGGGAAAGTAAAACACGTTTAAATTGAGCTTTTAAATCGTCATAAGACACTCGAATAGTCATTTTGGATACCTCTAAAAGTTAAAATTTCAAATAGTAAAATTACGTTTCATAAGGTACTCTTAAGGCAGTTTAAAGTCAATCAAAGCAAAAATATAAAAATCATTTAAAATCAAATAGTTATAAATATTTTTGTAAATTTGAGAGGTAGATCACACTTTTGAGAAGGCAAGCAAGCGGTCATTTTTTTGTAAAAATTTACAAAAAAATAACCGCTTGTATTGAAAGAAATTAGAGTGGGAAAAGCAGAGGAATCACAAATACCGAAACCAGCATCACCAGCACCGTAAACGGTACACCGACTTTGACGAAATCCACAAATTTATAACCAGCCGGGGCAAGCACCATTGTGTTTACCGGTGAAGAAACCGGTGTCATAAAGGCAGCAGAAGCGGAAACCGCTACAATCATTGCAAACGGAGCAGCTGAGTAGCCTAATTGGTTAGCGATAGCAATCGCAATCGGCATCACCAAAATCGCCGTTGCGGTATTGGAAATAAACGCACTTAGAATTGCCGTAAAAACAAATAATACAATCAAGACAAAATGCACGTCTAAACCCTGCATCACATCAAGTAAAAGGCGGACGGTTAAATCTACCCCACCTGTTTTTTGTAAGGCGATAGAAAACGGCATCATACCCACAATTAAAATAATGCTTGGCATATGAATGGAATCATAGGCACTTTTTACATCAACACAGCGGAATTTACCTAGCATCAAACAAGCAATCAGCGCCGCCATCACATTCGGTACAATGCCTGTAATCATCAGCACCACCATTGTGAATACAGAAAAAAGAGCGTGCGGTGCTTGGCTTAGAGCCGGCGGTGCATTTTTGCTTTCTGTTGGGGCTCTTAGCAAGAAGAAATCACGGTGATCACCGTCCATTCGGTGAATTTGCTGCCAAACCCCCATTACTAATAACAAATCCCCAAATCTCAACGGCGTATCAAGCAATTCATCTTGTATGATTTCACCACCCCGTTTTAAACCGACAATGCTTAAATGATATCTTGAGCGAAACTTTAACTCTCGAATGGTTTTGCCGATACATTCAGCCTCAGGCATTACTGAAATTTCCGCCATACCTACCGAGCGATAATGGGTCGAGAAAAACTCACCCTTTAGTTCAATCGGGCGAAGCTTAAGCTCCTCGCAACGTTGTTGATAGGCTTCATCGTCTAAGGCGGTATCGAGTAACAAAATATCTTTGGGCTGAAACACTTCATTTACAGAAGCATTTATCGTGATGGTTCTGAAATGTTTATTACGTTGAATGGCGACAATGTTCAAGCCGTGCACAATGCGTAAATCCAGTTGCCCAATGGTTTTGCCGACACAGATAGAATCAGGCTCAACTAATAGCATTTTGGCTCTGCCACGTAGTTGGTATTCTTCAATTAAGTGAGACATCGAAAAATGTTTAGCTGAGTTTAGCTCCTCACGCTGTTCACCATTATCTAACCAACGGCGGGCAACCAGCATATAGCCGATACCTAGCACTAAAATGATTAAGCCAATCGGCGTAAAGCTAAAGAAACTAAAGCCTTCAAAGCCCGATTTTACTAATTCGGAATGAGCAACAAGATTGGGAGGCGTGGCAATTAGGGTCATCATACCGCTGATCAAACCTGCAACACTCAACGGCATCATTAAACGGCGGGGGGAAATTCCCATTCCGGCACAAATCGCTAATACCACAGGAATAAAAATCGCCACAATGCCGGTGGAACTCATAAAAGATCCTAGCCCTGCAATGGAAAGCATTAATAGCACTAATACCTTTGTTTCACTTGCTCCCGAAACACGCATTAGCCAATCGCTTACTTGATTTGCTACCCCTGTTCGCACTAAGGCTTCGCCCACAATAAAAAGGAGAGCAATCAGCACTACATTTGGATCGCTTAACCCAGCTAATACCTCTTTTACCGACAAAATGCCCGTTAGGCTAAAAAAGAGCATTACAATTAAGGCAACAACATCCATCCGCAGTTTGTTTTGGATAAATTGCCAAATGGCAAACACAAGGAGAGCCATTACCCAAAAGAGCGGCTGCTGTAAAAAATCAGGCACGAAAGCAAGAAGCGATTGCATAGTCTTATCCTCCAAAATAGTTAGAGATAGATTACACCGCTTTAGGGAAATAAAAAAGTCGAGAAGATCAAAAAGAGAAGGAATTTAGGTGGATACACTGCGTGCATCTATTAATTTATATTTGTAAAATTTTAGCAAAATCTAACCGCTTGTAAATGGACGCACAGAGTGCGTCCCTAACGATTATAACGGGCTTTCCACATTTAACTGTTCATCAATTTCGGTAACCGCCAAAATCAAGCTGGAACGCACGATCTTTTCTAACCGCATTTGCTGCATTTGAAACAACATTGAATCTTTATTGCCTTTTGTTGCTTTTACATTCAGCAATTCATTAATCGGCAAAAAATCGACGTGGTTTAAATCTTTGGCAAATTGCACCACCGCAGGGTGGGAGAAGGAGAAGTCTTCTTCTTCTTCGCTTAAATGGGATTTCACTTCAAGAAAAAGCGAAATATCTTCAAACACTTTAGGCGAAATCACACCTAAGCCGAGTAAAACTTTTAAGCGAACAGAAAGATCAGCGAGTGGACCTTGATGTTCAAACAAGGAATCCACCACTGACTTTAATGCAAAATCCGTTTTGCGAAACACTCGCTCAATCAACTGCTCCACCGCATTGGTGAACAGCTGATTTGCGGTGGCGAGAAAGCCCCGTAACGTGGCTTCCTCACTAAGTTTGTCGATGTAGTCCACAATATCCAGACTTACTGATATAACCCAACAACCTTCGCAATCACAGCTTGGTCGGTTAAACCGGTGTATTTCTCAACTGCTGCGGCTACACCGTGATTTGCAATAAATTGGCTCAATTCGACCGCTTGTGAGTCTTCTTCATTACGATATTGCAACGCCATTACCACGCCATTCACTAAGTTGCTATATGGTAAACCATATTCTAATGTGCCTGAAAGTGGCTTAATTAAACGATCATTCGGGCTGAGTTTGCGGATTGGCTCACGACCGACACGGTTTACATCATCGTTTAAGTATGGGTTGGCGAAACGTTTGAGAATTTTCTCGATATAGGTTGCGTGTGCTGCCTCATCAAAACCATAACGTTTAATTAATACCGCACCGCTCTCTTCCATTGTGGCTTTAACTTGGGCTTTGATTTCATCAATTGCAATCGCTTCTTTGATCCATTGCACACCAGCTTGTTTGCCTAAATAAGCACAAATTAAATGCCCTGTGTTAAGTGTAAATAATTTACGCTCCACAAATGCCATTAGGTTATCGGTTAATTCCATTCCTTTAATATCTGGAATTGAGCCTTTAAATTGAGTTTTATCCACAATCCATTCACTAAATTCTTCAACCGTTACTTCAAGCGGATCGTTTTCGTTTAGCTCTGCCGGTGGCACAATTCTATCTACCGCAGAATCCACAAAACCGACCAATTTTTCCACTTCTGCTTGTTGCTCAGCAGTTAAGTTTTCAAAAATCTTGCCTTTAAAGAACGTTGTACCACGCACCATATTTTCACAGGCAATAATGTTTAACGGTTGAGTATTACCGCTTTCCACACGAGCCACTAGTGCTTTTGCAAAAAGTGGGGCGATAAAGCCTAATACGTTTGGACCAACGGCAGTGGTAATTAAATCAACTGTTTTAACTTGTTCGATAACCGCCGCTTCATCTTTAGAATTGATCGCCGCAATATTTTTAACCATTTCAACACGGCTTGCATCGCCCACAATTTTCACGCCATACTGTTTGTTTTGGTTGATTTGGTCAATTTGAGGTTGGTTAATATCAGCAAAAGTAACGAACACGCCGCTATCTGCCAATAATTTACCGATAAAGCCACGTCCGATATTGCCTGCACCGAAATGGAGTGCGTTCATAATTTGTTCTCCGAAAAATTAATATAAAGACAAAGGGGCGAAAGTCGCCCCATAATATTATTTAGCCAATAATGCTAATACTTCATCTACATTTTGAGTTTGCGTTAAAGTTTGCATTGCTTGTTCATCATCTAAAGCGTTGGTAATCGCACTTAAAATCTGAATGTGGTCATTGCCTTTTGCCGCAATACCTACCACTAATTTCGCTACACCATCTTCTTCATCGGTGAAGCGAACACCGTTCGGATATTGGCAAACCACGATACCTGTTTTCAGTACGCTATCTTTCGCATCCGCTGTGCCGTGTGGAACGGCTAAACCTTCACCTAAGTAAGTCGAAACTAACTCTTCACGAGCAAACATTGCATCAACATAACTTGGTTGCACAAAGCCAGCTTTCACTAATTGTTCACCAGCAAAGCGGATAGCTTCTTCTTTGCTGTTTGCCGTTAAACCTAAGAACACTTGCGATGCTTGAAGTTTTAAGCCTTCTTCTTGTGCTCCTTCAACCACAACCGGATTTGCAAAATTTTGGCTATTTTCAACCGCTTGTTGTGGCTGGTTGTTGCCTAATTTCGCAATTAAGCTGTCGTAAAACGCACTGTCTAAGAAATTGGTTAAAGATAAGTGTTGAGCTGATGCAACACGTTGTTGTGCACGAGCAGTCAAGTCTTTGTGAGTGATAACCAACTGAGCATCTTTCGGTAAATCGTTAATCGCTAAGTTTTGTACTTCAATGTTTAAGCCGGCTGCTTGTACTTTTTTACGTAACATACTTGCACCCATCGCACTTGAGCCCATACCTGCATCGCACGCTACATAGATTTTACGGATATTGCCGTTTACCGCAGCTACCGCCACACCTTTGCTCTCTGCTTTCATTGCTTGGGTTTGTGCTTGTGCATCTTCTAATGAAGCATCAGTTTTTTGTGTTTTAAGTAATACTGAAGCAATCGCAAAAGTTACCGCACAAGAAAGCACTACAGAAGCAATTACCGCAAAATGTGCACCCGGTGCAGTCATCGCAAGGATTGCAAAAATAGAACCCGGAGAAGCCGGAGCGATTAAGCCACCGCCTAATAATGAGTTAGTTAAAACGCCTGTTGCACCACCTGCGATTACCGCTAAGATTAAACGTGGGCTCATTAACACATATGGGAAGTAAATTTCGTGGATACCCCCTAAGAAGTGAATGATTGATGCACTACCTGCCGTTTGTTTTGCTGTACCACGACCGAAGAACATATAAGCAAGCAAGACACCAAAGCCTGGGCCCGGGTTCGCTTCAATCAAGAACAGGATAGATTTACCCACTTCCTGTGCTTGTGCTGTACCAAGCGGAGTGAATACACCGTGGTTGATTGCATTGTTTAAGAATAGGATTTTCGCCGGCTCAACGATGATAGAAGTCAGTGGTAATAAACCAGCCTCAACTAATGCACCCACGCCAGCACCTAATGCCGCAGAAATTTGGGTTACAATACTACCGATGAACGCAAATGAAAGCATCGCTAAAATCATACCGATGATACCGACCGAGAAGTTGTTTACCAACATCTCAAAACCGCTTTTCACTTTACCGTCAATCGCTTTATCGAATGCTTTAATCGCCCAGCCGCCTAATGGACCTACAATCATTGCACCTAAGAACATCGGGATTTCAGAACCCACGATGATCCCCATTGTGGTAATTGCACCCACAACCGCACCACGTTCGCCGCCGACTAATTTACCACCACTGTAACCAATCAAAAGCGGTAGCAAATAAGTAATCATCGGACCAACCAGTTTAGCGAAGGTTTCATTCGGCAACCAACCTGTTGGAATAAAGAGAGCAGTGATGAAGCCCCAGGCAATAAATGCACCGATGTTTGGCATCACCATATTAGAGAGAAAGCGTCCAAAGCCTTGAACTTTCACTTTTAAATTAGACATAAGAACCTCGAAAAGGAGAGAAAATTAGGGTTGAATAAATCCTGTGCAAAATAGCACCATTTTAAAAAGTTACAAAAATATTTCTCTCAAAAATGTGAACCAGATCACATTATTTTTTTTAGGCGTAATTTAAAAATGTGATCTTGATCACATTTTTAATTTTAATACAAAAAAACCAAACAAAATTTGTTCGGTTTTAATAGTAGGGACACACTGCCTGCATCCAAAAATATATTTCTTTTGCAAAATTTTAATAAAAAATAACCGCTTGTAAACGGACGTACGCAGTGCGTCCCTACAAAATTAACTCGAGAACTCTATCAAGCCGGTAACTTTACCGTTGTCATCAACCGCAATAAGCGAGTGAATTCTAAGCTCTTTCATTAAATCTTCCGCTTTGACTAAGAATACGGAATCATTAATCGTTTTAGGATTGTGAGTCATAATTTCTTCTGCGGTTTTGCTTAGGCTTTCCGCACCGTATTTGGCTAAAGTTCGACGAATATCACCATCGGTAATAATCCCTTCCAATTTTCCCTCGTGCATAATGACTGCAACGCCCATTCTGCCTTCGTTCATCACAGATAAACATTCAGTAAACGGGGTATTGAGATCGGCAATCGGCAAGTTTCGCACCATTACATCTCTCACTCGATTTAACAATCTTCTACCAAGGCTGCCACCCGGGTGGAAGCGGGCAAAATCTTCAGGGCGGAAATCACGGGCTTTCATTAATGCAATCGCCAATGCATCACCTAATGCCATAGTAACCAACGTCGAGCTGGTTGGAGCAAGATTGTTCAAGCAAGCCTCACGCTCTACGCCGATATTTAAAATCACATCCGCATTTCGCCCAAGTGTGGAGTAAGGATTGCCCGTCATCGCAATAATTTTGTTACCGAAATTTTTCAGGCTGGGAATCAGCTTATTCACATCATCGGTTTCGCCACTGTTGGAAATTAAAATGACCATATCAATCGGCTTTAGCATTCCTAAATCGCCGTGGAAAGCTTCTGTCGGATGAAGGAAAAAACTTGGCGTTCCTGTGGAGGCAAATGTCGCCACCATCTTTTTCCCCACTAATCCTGATTTGCCAATACCACCTACCACCACTCGCCCTTGACAAGCCAGCATCATTTCAACGACCTCATTAAATTCTTCAGAGAGTCGATGGTTTAGCGTGATAATCTGCTGAGCGTAAAGGCTTAGCGTTTCTTTTGCACTGTCTAAATGATTCATTTTTGTGCCCTTATACAACTAACAACTCAATTCCTTTCGATTTAATTTGTTCTCTCATTTCTTGAGATAATCCTTCATCGGTAATAATAGTATGGATTTTCTCTAAACCACAAACGATATTGGGGCTTTTACGTCCAAATTTACTGGAGTCCGCAAGTAAGACAATTTTATTTGCAGCATCGCACATTAGAGAACTGACTTTATATACTTCATTGAAAGTCGTTAATCCAACATCTAAATCTAATCCATCAGTACCGATAAAGAGTATGTCAAAATTTGAACCAATAAAAGCTGATTCAGCAAAATAACCGTGAAATGATGCTGATTTTTCACGAAATGTGCCACCGGAAATAAGTAAGTTATACGATTTATTGAGTTTTAAAATTTCATTAAAAATCGTTAAACTATTTGTCATTAAAGAGAGATTATCAAATGGTTTTAGATAGGGAATCATTTGAAGCACTGTACTGCCCGCATCAAAAATAATAGAGTTTCCTTCATTAATTAATTCTGCGGCTTTTTGTCCAATACGTTGTTTTTGTTGAAGATTAATACCGGTTTTCTGTGCGATCGGTTTATCTTCCTTATCTGTAGTTGCTATTTTTTCTTTTCTATCAAAGGTTTCATCCGAAATTAACACAACACTACCATAAGTTCGTAGCACTTTATTATCATCTTCTAAAGCAGTGAGATCTTTACGAATAGTTGCCCCTGTTAGCTTAAAATAAGCTGCAAGCACATCCACTTCCGTTCTACCGTGATTGGCTAAATACGCTAAAATTTGTTGTCGTCTTTCAAATGGTTTCATTTTTATCTCCAATTAGCAACGATTGGAGATTTCAATCTATGCTAATACTGTTTTAACTTTGTGATTACATCTAAAAGGGAAAACATTCTTTCATCAGCAATCGAAAATTTTTCGTTTTGATAATGTGGATTAACTAAAAAAGTGGTTAAATTTGCCGCTTTTGCTGCGATTAAGCCCGTTACACTATCTTCAATAACAATGCATTCTTGTTTCTCAATACCAAGTTTCTTTACTGCACTCAGATAAACAGCCGGGTGTGGCTTGCCGTAATCTTCGTCCATTGCGGTACATTGAATAGGGAAGTAATCCCATAATTTTAAACGATCAAAAACCGCCTCGATAATAACCGGTGGCGATGATGTTGCCACAGCAAGTCTGATATTATTAGACTGTAAGAAATCCAATAATTCATATAATCCTGCTAACGCAGAGCCTGATTTTTGTATCGCATTACAACCATAAGTAAGAATAGCCTCACTTAATTCGGCATTAGAAATCGTTAAATTGAATTTTTTTATCCAAGTTTCGCTAAGTTCATCTATGCGTTTACCCCTTGTAAATTTTTCACAATCTTCAACCGTAATATTAATTCCTAACGTTTCTAATACTTCAATTTGGGCTTCCGCCCATTGGGGTTCTGAATCAATCATTACCCCATCCATATCAAAAATGACACTGCTTATCTTCATTCTTTCCTCTCTATATTATCTCATTTCAAATAAAAAATATTCAAAATGAAATAAAAATTATATTATTTTTGATCCTAAGCATTATATCCGGAAGAGATAGCTACTTTTAAGGCAAACTGTGAGCGTTTATCCGTTGGAAAGATTTTTTCTGGTACAATTTCATCAATGGATAAGCCAATCACGTCATCTAATTTTTGTGGTCGAGCAAAAACAGAGAATCCTTTCATACAAAGGCTATCAACAATTTTTTTCTGCTCATCAAATACCAGCACAATAATGGATTTTGGATTAAAGCGACCACTGTTACGCCCAACAGTTACTTTTCCTTTCCGGCTAATTTCCATAAAGGCTTGATTAAATGCTTTGATTTGAAGCCACCCGAATAAAATTTGTAAAAGCCACATTACTATAGCAAAAATAATGAAGACGGTTGTTGAATTCATTGCTCCTCCAAATAAAATACAAGCGGTCGATTTTGTTCATTTTTTTGCAACTTCCATAATGAACAGAACCAACCGCTTATGCTCTTAGAACATCACCTGTCCGCCGGTAATATTAATAGACTGTCCTGTGCAATACGCCGCTTCTTCGCTGGCATAGAATTTTAAGACATTCAATACATCTTGATAATCACAACCACGTTTTAAAGGTACTTTATCGATATAAACCTGTTCTACTTCGCTTTCCGGAATACCAAGTTTCGCTGCATATTGTGGAATTAACGATTGGAACATCGGTGATTTCAATAAATTACCTAACATTAATGAATGCACGGTAATGCCTTTATCTGCTAAATCTAACGCTAAAGATTGCGTTAAGCCTACGCCGCCAAATTTTGCTGCACTATAACCTGAATTATATTTACTACCCACTTTACCCGATTTTGAGTTAATTTGAATAATCCGTCCTTTAATTCCATCACGAATCATTAAACGAGAGAAATGTTTTGCGGTTAAGAAATAACCTGTTAAATTCACTTTTACCGATAAATCAAAATCGTTTAAATTGAAATCCCAAATAGGTGATGCTTTTGCCGTTCCTGCACTATAAACTAATACATCAGCACGCCCAAATGCGGAATCGGTAGCGTTAGCTAATGCTTCAACACTGGGCTCATCTCCAGCATCTACTTGCACGCCAATCGCATTACCTTCGCCTTGTTTTGCATTAATATCTTTAGCCACTTTTTGTGCATTTTCGCCGTTTAAATCAGCAACAACTACACGATAGCCAGCATCAGCTAACCCTTCAGATAAAAAAGCTCCAAGTGTTTGACCACCACCTACAACGATAGCCACTTTTTTTTCATTTTTCATAATGTATTCCTCTAAATTTTCAATTTGAAATAAGTTGTAATCCGTTATTAATCACGCTTGATAATCAAGGTTGAATTTTCCGATAAACCTTGCGGTGGTGTTCCGATAACGTGAACACTTCCCGGAAATTCAGCCTCTGTTGAACGATCAAAGCGGAAAGTGATGTGTCCGAGCGATGATAAGTTTTCTGATGCAACGCTACCGACTGCCGTAATTGGATAATCTACACCATCAAACTCTGCAATATCGCCTACTTGTAAAGGGCTACTTAATTCAGATGGATTATGAATGAAGCAATAATCTTCCAAGTCTGCAGGAGCACCCTGTTTAAAAGTAATTAACATATTGTCTTGTAAAGATTCTTGAGCAAAATTACCAATTTTAGTAAAGGTTGTTGTATAAATAATTGCCATATAGATGTTCTCTCTTTATTTACAAGCGGTGCATTTTGCAAAAAAATTTGTAAATTTAACCGCTTGTAATTCATTATTGATAGATAAATGCTGAAACTGCCCAAGCAACCAGCACTGTTGGTGCACCTGTTAAGAAACGACCAACCAATACGGAAGGAACGCCCACTCTTACGGTATCTTGTTTTGCTTCTGCCATTGAAAGACCGACAGGAATAAAATCACAAGCAGCTTGAGCATTAATTGCGAATAAAGCAGGTAAGGCTAGATGTGGTGGAATATTGCCTAAACCGATTTGTGTACCTACTAACACCCCAATAACTTGTGCAATAACCGCTCCAGGACCTAAGAATGGCGAGAGGAGAGGGAATGAGCAGATCAAGGCTAAAATCACTAATCCGATTGGACTGTTAGCTAACGGTGTCAAGCCGTGTGCAATCACATCTCCTAAGCCTGAAGCAATAATGATCCCGATTAAGGCGGAAACGAATGCCATAAACGGTAAAATGGTTTTAAGCACGGTATCAATCGTATCTCGTCCGGCTTGGAAGAATAATGCTGCAACAGAGCCCATTCCCATTCCAATTTTTGCTAATAAACCATCACTTTGCTCGGTAATTTTTTTACTTGAGTCATACTCTTTCGCTTGGCTTGGAACGACTGTTTTGGGCTCAGTAACTACAGAAGAAGCCTCTTCTGCATCAACTAAGCGAATGTTATGCTCTTTTACCGCCGATACATAAATATCTTCTACGATAAATTCAGCTAATGGACCTGATTTACCTGTTGCGTGAATATTAATAGTTGGAATACGGCGTTTCGGATAAAGCCCACAACGTAATACACCACCACAATCAATAATCGCAATACCAATTTCTTCCGCCAGTGGCTCGCCATCTTTGAAGCCGTCTACTGCCTCCCAGCCTGTTAATTCCACTAATTTATTCACAATGGCAGGGCGTGTTCCTCCTGTCATATAAAGCACTTTTTTGCCTTCTACTACAGGTAATGTTAATGGACCACCCCAACCGCCATTGCCTTTTTCAATATAAATAGCTTTGTTACTCATAATACATTCCTCTACTTTTCATTCTGTTTAATTAGTGAGATAAATGAACTTCTTTATCTAATGTAATACCCATTCGCTTTTCAAAAAATGCGGTAGTGAAGTCCGTAATCCAGCCACGGAAGAAGTTAGTGAACATACCTACTAACAAATAGCTGATAGCTAAAGGACCAAGCGGTAAGCCTAATGTGGTTAATCCACTGGCGATACCTAAGTAAACGAATAACTCGCCCGGATTGATATGAGGAAATAATCCATTCATTGAGTGGCAACTATAAGATGCAGCTGCATAGTAGCTAGGCTTGTAACGCTCAGGTAAGAAACGCCCTAAGCTCAATGTCATCGGATTACAAAAAACAAATGTTCCGATAACAGGTAAGATTAAATAGCGAGAAATCGGGTTTCCTGCACTGCGTTGAGCAAGTCTTTCAATACGATCTTGCCCAATGAATTTGATCAATGCATTCATTACTACCAGTAATGAAATTAAAAGAGGCAAAATACCGTTTATCATTCCAACTAAGGTTTCACCACCTTTTTGGAACAAACCGATAAACCATTCTGCTCCGTGTGTGATTGTTTCGATCATAAAGACCTCCGTATTTTTCAAAATAAAAATTACATTTTTTCATCTCTGTGTCGAGATGTGCAAATAGTAAAACATTTTCATTTTGAAAACTGTGATTAAGATCACAAAACCAGAAAAATATTTCAAATTAAAGCAATTTGGTTTTATTTTGAAAACAAATATAGATGAATACTTTGATAAGAAAATGAGAGAGGGATTAATAAAAGAAAAAGCTCAAACCTTTGTTTGAGCTTATTTCTTACATCACTTTTGCAGAATATTTCAATTTTTCGACCGCTTGTATTAACGCTTGATTATCCACATTCGCTTTGGCGACTACGGTTGCAGTTCGTTCTTTCATTGAGGCTTTGGTCGAAATTACGCCCTCTACCGCTCGCAGTTCTTTATTTACTAAATAGACACAAAGTTGGCAGTACATTTCAGGAATGTGAAGTACCACTGTTTTTTCAGCTTGTTGTATTTCGGTTTGAACGGCTTTTTCTTGTGCATAACTTGAATTAATCAATCCAAAAGCCAACAACATAGATGCGACATATTTTTTCATTTTATTCTCCGCCCCACATTTCCAAAATGTACGGCAAAACATAAGGGTAAGTTAAAAAGAAAATAACCACCACAAACACCACCCAATACAAAATCACTAAGGTTCTGCGGGAAAAGTATTTAGTGCAGATAATTTTGTTAGAAAAATTCAACAGCCAAAAACCGTAACCAAATGCCAAAAGGGAGAGAATCAGCATTGGAATTTGCAAAAATTCGAGCTGATTTAATTCCATCAGCCAAGGAGATGAAATTCCAAACAACAAATAAATGAGCGGTGCAATGCAGCACAAGGTGGAACTCACCGCTGTTACTACAGCGGTGATACACATTGTAATGAATTTGTTGTTATAGCTACTGTTATAATTCTTTGGAGATGAGCTCATAGCCAAATTCTTTTGCATCAAAGGAATTTAACGGATCGCCACCTACTTCTGCATACGGATAACCGAAGTTGTTAAGCGGTGCTAACTCAGGTTGTGGATATAAGTTGAAATCACGACCGTGATTAAAACCTACCCAGTTCATTTCCCAGTTGCCGAATAAATATTTAGAGACAGCCTGAACATCAGCATCTGTTACTTCTTTTTTCTCAGCTAAACGCATTTTTGCTACATCGGCAGAATCCACCGGTACCCAACCGAATCCGGCTAAATAGAATTCCGCACGGCAGTGTTGTCCGCTGTTTTCGTTCGCAATACCGTCTTTTGAACTACCGAATGCGGTTTTGGAATATTGGCTCATTTTATCCGCTTTACCTAAACGGATACCAAACACTTCACGTGCCGGAATGCCTGAGGCACGAGCTAATGCAACAAATACGGAGTTAATGTCGGTACATTTGCCTTTTAACACTTTGGTGGTGAGGATTTTCTCTACATCACCATCGCCACAACCCAACACAGAGTTATCACGCTCCATATTATTTACTATCCAGTTGTGGATAAGTTCGGCTTGTTTGAGAGGATTTTTCTCGTTACCCACAATTTTATCGGCATACTCTTTCACAATACCGTCTGTTTTAATGTGTGCCGTTGGTTTTAAGTATTCCAAAACATCCACAGAATAGATGATTTTTTCCGGCATTTGGTAATCTTTCAACGCTCCTTGAGCCATCGGCTCACGGTCTTGAGTTTGGATAACCAACTTCACTTTCATATCACGTTTCGGTGCATCTTTATCCCAAGTAGCATAAAGCGTTTTTGCACCATAAGCGTTATTTTCGGTGATATACGCCGTTTTATAGCTGCCTTCAAATTCAATGGATTTAACAGTTTGATAGTCGGTATCAGACGGCAGCGGAATCCATAAATTCGTTGTGCCGGAAGAACCTTGTGGAACCACTAAATCATAAGATTGGGTAAATTCGTAAGTATGAGTGTTGGTGTGGAAATTATTGTGTTGAACCGGGGCTGCAAAAGCGGTTGCACAGCTTGATGCAACAAGAGAGGCAATAAGTTTATTCATTTGAGATGATCCTTATTAGATTGAAGAAACAGTTAAAACTTAACATATTAAGTATTCTAACTACGGATGAGGTTGCATATTAGCCAATTGAAAGGGGAAAAGCAATGGAAGTTAGCTAAATTATATTATCAAGGAAGCATTATTAGATTTAGATATAGTTGTAAAAAATATCTTCTGTGATATTATAATAAATAACATACCTGCTATGCCTATGACTAAGTTCACTTAGTTACGCACAAATTTGCAGGTTTTTTTTTACACGGAAAATAGAAATGAGCCAATTCATCAAACCAGCTAAATCTAATTCAGAACTTGTACAACAGTGGAAAGAGAGAGGTTTAATTATTCCCGATGAAACCCGTGCCGAACGCTATTTAGAGCATATTAGCTATTATCGTTTTTCTGCTTATACGATTCCCTTTCAGCAACTAGGTAATACTTCTCATCAATTTAAGCCTGATACCAAATTTAATGATATTCTTAACTTATATATTTTCGACCGTGAACTAAGATTAATAGTGCTTGATGCGATTGAACGTATTGAAGTATCTATTCGTACAAAAATTAGTAATGAGATGAGCATACAATCTCAAAATCCTTTTTGGTATATTAAAGAAGATTATTTCCAAAATAATTTTAATCTTTACCGCCTTCTAGCTAATATCGAAAAACAACTTACTGATGAGCAACAACGATTAGAACGTGATGAAAAGCATATTTTAAAAAGATATAAAAACAACAATATTGACGATAAAGAGCGTGATCGCTTACTCAATAATGTTCGTAAAGAAAATTTCTTACGGCATTACCTCACACAATATAACACACCTAAATTATTACCTTCTTGGATGATGATTGAAATGCTAACTTGGGGAGAGTTAAGCCATTTATACTCAGGATTATTAGAAAAATACCAAAAGCCAATAGCACAACATTTTGGTGTACAAGCACCTATTTTAGAGTCTTGGCTAAAAGTCTTAAATGATGTACGAAATATTTGTGCTCACCACAGCCGACTATGGAATAGAGAATTTGGACGTATTATTAAAATCCCAATAAGTAAAAACACACAATGGCTTTCGTCTGCAATTTCATTAAATAATACAAATATTAATGCAGATAAGCGTCTTTATCCTATTTTGGTTGCTATTCAAGTGATGTTATATGAAATTAGCCCTAATTCTACTTGGATAAAAAGACTAAAAGAATTATTAGATAACTACCCTCAAATTCAAAAAGAATATATGGGGATTCCACAAAATTGGGAGTTGGATAGTTTTTGGGATAAGGCGTTAAGATAGAGAAATAATATTCCGAATTTAGTTAGATATTTTGACTAACAGTTAGATTTTTAAATTAACTGAGTATTAAAAGGCACAAACGTGGATGCTTATGCCATAAGAGGGAAAATGAATATATTTTCCCCATTTTTTATTCCAAGCGGTCAGAAATGATCAAAATTTTACAAATAGATTTTTTGCCCTGATTTTGCACTTCCAAATACACCGTTAATCACTTTGAGTACAAAAATGACTTCCTCTAGCTTGATAATCGGCTCGGCGTTGTGGGCTATCACTTGGTATAAATTATCAAACAGATTTTGATAACTGACTTCTGCATTTGGATAGGGCTGGCGAACCACATTGCCTTCCACTTCAGTGTGTAAAATTCCCCAGTTCTCCTTTTCTTCGAGATTCCAATCTTTGCCAATAGGTTGTACGCCATTTTTCAGCAAATCTTCTTGATTATCGGGAGTTTGTTTCAGGTAAGAGCCTAATTTTCCGTGTAATACAAATGTCGGGCTTGGTTCACGAGCATATCGGCTGGCTTTCAGCACCACTTTAAAACCGTTAGCATAATAGAGCTGAATATCAAAGTTATCATCAACCAATGCCCCTTCGTGCTGATAACGCACATCAGCATACACCGCCTCCGGCTTCCCGAAAAGATACAAAGCTTGGTCAATTAAATGTACACCTAAGTCATACACTAAACCTGTGCCAAGCTCGCCTGATTCTTTCCATACTTTAGCATTTTTCTCTTTCGCATAACGGTCAAAACGAATTTCACAATCTACCAACTCTCCCAGTAAATTTTGCTCCATTAGCAATTTTGCCGTCGCAATATGGCTATCCCACCGGCGGTTTTGGTACACATAAAGTACCTTTCCTTGCTGCTTTGCAAGTGCTGCTAACTCTTCCGCCTCAGCCGCTGTTGCCACTAACGGTTTCTCCACTAAAACGTGTTTGCCTGCAAGCAATGACTCTTTTACCATTGCATAATGAGTTTGATTCGGTGTAGTAATCAGCACTAAATCCACTTCTGGCGTTAAAAGAGCGTTGAAATCCCGCACTGTTTCTGCATTCGGCAACCATTCTGCCGCATTGTTAGAGGTACGTTCATATACCTTTACAATATTAAAACGAGCATCTTGTTTCAAAAACGGGATATGAAAAACTCGGCTGGAAAAGCCAGCACCTGCGATGGCAATATTGATGGGCTGCATAGACAATCCTCATAAAATTTTGATGTTATCTGCTTAAATAAACAAGCGGTCAAATTTTAGGAAAATTTTGCAAAAAACAGATAAAATACGACCGCTTGTTTAACTAATCGTAGGTTTTGCAAACAATATCTTTTTCTTCACAAAACATTTCACTGTGGTTTGCAAGGCATTGCTTTTGTACATTTAATTTAGCTCTGCCTCGGCTACTATGTTCACTACGATATTCCTGAGTAAATGGCTTTAGAGTACAAATGTGAACCTCTTTAGAATCAAGTGGATCTGAGACGCCAATGATAATCGGCATAGGGATACCGGCTTGCCCTGTAGGAGTAACTGGCACGACACAGCCACTTAATAGTATGCTTAAACTTATTAACCAATAACGCATATTTTTCTCCTTTTAAAATGTATAATAAATCAGAACGGAGCATCTTTATCGTTACAGTAAGCTCTTAATATCTTGCCTAATTTCTTGGTATTTTTATTAAAATTGCGGCATTTAGGGCATACCAAAAGATGCAACTGCAAACGCATATGTTGTTGCAAACGAAGTTTCTCATCACAAGACTGTGAAATAAGTTCTGTTGCTTGCCTGCATTTCATTTTGATTCCTCTCTAAACCAATTGCGAGATAAACACTCTTGTAAACGTAAACGAGCACGATAAAGTAATACATTTAAGTTAGAGAGAGAAATTTCGCATTCATGGCAAATTTCCGCACTACTCATCTCCAAATGTTCACGCATCATAAATACTCGTGCTTGCTGGGCGGGTAATTTATTTAAACAAATATCAAAAATTGCCCAAAATTCTTTTTGGTAAGTTGATTGAGCTATCCCCCTCCATTCAGTTACATCTTGATGTTCCAACCAATGATCGTGGCGATCGAAAAAGGCACTTGGTGATTCTTCTTCCTCACATAGAGAACTGACCGGAATATGTCGTTTTCGTGTTCTGAGGAAATCTAAAATTTTGTTCTTTAAAATAGCAAAAATCCAAGTTTTAAGTGCAGCTTCTCGCCGAAAAGAGGCTGAATGCTTATAGGCATTGGTTAAGGCATCTTGTACAACATCCTCGGCTAAATCTTTATCGGCTAGTTGTAGGGTGGCAAATTTAACCATTTGCTTTCTAATCTCTTCTATCTGTATAGAAGATAGACTCTTCATATATCTCCTTTAGGGAATACCCAATAAAAAATTACACTTATTTTGTAAGAATTCTAGATCAGCTTAGTCCAAAATAATAACAACAATTCATAAAAAAAGGATAGTTCGATGAAAAAATTAACAATTCAAGATGTTACACCTGAAACTATTTTCTACCAACGCCGTAAAATTATTACTGCGTTAGGTTTAGGTATTGCAGCTTCTGCATTGCCTAAAGTAAGTATGGCAGAAACACAAAGACACTTGCAATCACTACAGTTTAAACCGGATCCCAATAAAGGGCTTGAACTCACTCCGGAAAACAAAGTAATAGGCTATAACAATTTCTATGAGTTTGGTGTGGATAAAAGTGCACCGGCAAAAAATGCGGCAAACTTCAAAACCGATCCTTGGACATTGGAAATTGGCGGCGAAGTTGAAAATCCGTTTAGCTTAAATCATCAACAATTGCTTAATACGTTTCCACTAGAAGAACGCATTTACCGTTTTCGCTGTGTTGAAGCGTGGTCAATGGTTGTGCCGTGGATAGGCTTTGAGTTAGCTCGCTTAATTGAGATGGCAAAACCAACCAGTAAAGCCAAATATGTGGTCTTTCACACTTTATATGATCCTGCACAAATGCCGGGGCAAAAAAATCGCTTGCTAGGCGGTGGGATTGATTATCCTTATGTAGAAGCTTTACGCTTAGATGAAGCCTTAAATTCATTAACACTACTATCCGTCGGTTTATACGGTAAAACCCTGCCACCGCAAAACGGTGCACCTATTCGCTTAGTCGTACCTTGGAAATATGGATTCAAAAGCATTAAGTCGATTGTGAAAATCACCTTTGCTGAAAAACGCCCACTCACTACTTGGGAAAGTCTTGCTCCAAATGAATATGGCTTTTATGCTAATGTGAATCCAAATGTTGATCATCCACGTTGGTCGCAAGCATCTGAACGAGTAATTGGTGCAGGCGGGTTATTATCCGTCAAACGCCAACCAACACTAATGTTTAATGGCTACGAAAATGAAGTGGCAAATTTATACCGTGGCTTAGATTTAAAGGTGAACTACTAATGCTAACCGGATTACGCATACTCATTCATCTTGGCTGCTTATTACCGCTAGTTTGGGTGGCTCAGCTATTATATACAGGTAATGAAACGGTATTAGGTGCCGATCCGATCAAAGAACTAGAGCATTTTCTCGGTTATGGTGCGATCGTCATTTTTTGTATAATGTTTCTACTTGGTATTGCCCTACAATACCTAAAGAAAAATCAGTATCAAATTTTACGCC
>NZ_JBXGGI010000094.1:0-5313 GCF_056854775.1 Mannheimia sp. | reverse complement strand
AATAATGCTCGTTGAATAGCTCCTACACTTGCCGCAGATACATTGCCGTATTCCACTTGGAATTCTTTCGCATTATCTGCCACAAATTTAAGTAAAGCACGCAAATCTTTTAAATCAATCAACAGCAATCCACGATCATCTGCTACACGGAAAACAAGATTTAATAAACCTTCTTGGGTATCGTTTAAGTTAAGTAAACGGGAAAGTAGCATCGGCCCCATTTCGGAAATCGTGGTACGAAGCGGAATGCCGGATTCACCAAACACGTCCCAAAATGAGACAGGATAACCGTTTAAGTAATCCTCTCCACCTAAGTTGAACATCTCAATGCGTTCTGCAATTTTTCCGGAAAAACTGCCCGCTTGTACTAAACCTGAAAGGTCGCCTTTTACATCAACCAAGAACACCGGCACACCATCATCACTAAAGCCTTCCGCCAATTTTCGTAACGTAACCGTTTTACCTGTACCTGTCGCACCAGCCACTAAACCGTGTCGGTTCGCCATTTTTGCGTTAAGTGAGATGACTTTGCCCGATTCTGTTTGAGCAATATTATATAAACCCATTTTTGATTCTCTTTCGTCTAAAATTAACTTTTAATGCCAATGCGGAAACCTCTATCCCAATTATGATAATAATGAGAAGGTAACTCTTTTACATTATAGCCACAGTATCTACTTCGTTGTTCTAACATTTGGTTTTTCTGTGCACGGAATGATTTCCCTACACGATAGCCATCTAAATACCAATCATCACTGTCTTTACAAGCGGTCGTATTTATCCGCTTATTTACAACAGTTTGATTAACTGTAGGTAATTTATTTTGACTAGCTTTAACCGTCGGATTTAATCCTATATTACGCTCTTTTTTCGTTATAATCTTAGCTGATGAATGGCGATTAACCGATTCTGCCGAAGATAACCAATCTTCCTCAAACTGCTCTAGGCTCTTACAGCCAGTCAGCAATACTAAGCAACATAGATATTTAGCAAACTTAATGGTATTCATAGCTCTATTTATTCCAACCATTACGATTATTTTTCTTTGCGACAAAAGGACTTTTAGTTCTTGGACGATTCACTTTCGGCAAATCAAATAAAGACTCCTTATCATATTGGCTGACCGGAATTTGATGTCCGATATACTCTTCGATAGCCGGTAAATTCACCGCGTAACGCTCACAGGCAAAGCTGATGGAATGCCCGCTCTCCCCTGCTCGCCCCGTTCTGCCAATACGATGAACATAATCTTCTTTATCATCAGGCAAATCGTAATTAAAAACGTGCGTTACATCCGGAATATGCAATCCACGAGCAGCCACATCAGTTACAACTAAAATATCCAAATTGCCTTTAGTGAAATTATCCAGCAACGACAGACGTTTTTTCTGCGGAATATCACCCGTTAGCATACCAACCCGATGACCATCTGCCGCCAAATATTGCCAAATTTCTTCGCATTTGTGTTTAGTATTGGCAAACACCATACAACGCTCCGGCCATTCTTCTTCTAATAAGGTTAATAATAATGCCATTTTATCTTCATTTGACGGATAAAACAGTTCTTCTTTAATGCGATGCCCTGTACGTTGCAGTGGTTCAATTTCAATGTATTCGGCATTATCCATATCTTCATAAGCAAGCTCTCGCACTTTTGCCGATAAAGTGGCAGAAAAGAGCAACGTTAAACGCTCAGAAGGCTTAGGTGCTTTTCGCATTAAATAGCGGATATCTTTAATAAAGCCAAGATCGAACATTCGATCTGCTTCATCTAGTACTATCACTTGAATGTTATCTAAGTTGATAATGCCTTGTTTTACATAATCAATCACTCGACCTGTTGTACCAACAAGAATATCTACACCTTTTTCAATTTCTTGCACCTGCTTATCGTAGCCATCTCCACCATAGGCAAGGGCAAGTTTAAGATCACAATGTTGTAAAAATAACTGTGCATCCGCCCCAATTTGTACCGCCAATTCACGAGTGGGGGCAAGAATTAAAGCTCTAGGTTGATTTTTTGCCGTTTCAATTTCATTATTTAATAAGTGGTTAAAGGTCGCAATTAAAAAGGCAAGCGTTTTCCCTGTACCCGTTTGGGCTTGTCCTGCAATGTCATTACCTTTTAAGGTAATCGGAAAGGTTTTCGCTTGAATTGGCGTACAGAACTCGAAACCTTTACTATCCAACGCATTCAGGACATTAGCGTGAATAGGGAAATCGATAAAACGGTGCTCGGTAAGATGGTTTGACATAATATTTCCTTGAGATAATTGTTATTGTTACAAGCGGTTATATTTTACTGAAAATTTGCAAAAAATTTAACAAAACTAACCGCTTTTCACTTTATTAGGCAAGATTGCTTGAAAAAGTTCTCGGCTTTTGAGCGGCTGAGAACCTAAATAGGGTTTTAATGCAATACGAGTAAACCGTTTTGCCGCTTGTTGGGTTGCTTTTTCTGAAAAATCAAGCTGAGAAAATGCCAGTAAATCACGCCCTAAAAAACTGTGGTTATTTTGAAGTAGCGAGGCAATAAAGCCTTCATTTTCTCTGAATTGATAGCTCATATTCGGATCAACCGGTAAACCTGTTGCCGCACAGTGGGTAAAATCCACCCCATAGCCCAATGCTTTTAAGGTATGAAATTCAAAAGTGCGTAAAATCGGCTCAACCTGATCTTGAGTGGCAAGTGCCGTCATACAATGTAAATAATGCAGAAAGAGCTCTGGGTAAGCGGTCTGATTTTCCAATACTCTTGCAAGTACCTCATTGATGTAGAAACCACTATAAAGAGCGATTGTTTCCATCGGTAAAGTGAGAGCCGCCGGCTCTGCTTTGGTAAGCGTTTTCAGATCCCCTTTACCCGACCACCGTAACAATAACGGCGTAAACGGCTGAAGTACCGCTTTCAACGGCGAACGAGCCCGCCTTGCTCCTTTAGCAAGTAGTGTGATCCGCCCGTAATGTTCCGTAAAGAAATCCACAAGCAAACTACTTTCGCTGTATTCTCGGCGATGAAGCACAAAGGCTCGTTGCCATTGGTCTGTGGTCATAATGTCTTATAAATTATGAGGCTGTAATACTTCTGCCAAATCTCCCCCTCCCCTTTTTGCTAAAGAGGGGAGATCGTACAAAGTCTATTTGTAAGTCATTTCCCTATTTAACAACTCAAGTAGAAAGATGAATTTAAAATTTATGGGGATCTAGTCCCCCTCTTTAGAAAAGAGGGGTTAGGGGAGATTTGATACAATCTTAACTTTACGAATGAAAGTTAAAAAAGCCTACTCCTCCATATACCCCAAACTTCTCAACGCTCTTTCGTCATCAGCCCAGCCAGCTTTAACTTTCACCCAAAGCTCAAGGTGGACTTGGTTATCAAACAGGCGTTCCATATCTTTACGGGCTTCAATACCAATGGTTTTGATTTTTTGACCGCCGGCACCGATAACCATTTTTTTCTGACCATCACGCTCACCCAAAATTAAGCCATTGATCTCATACACACCACGCTCGTTCATTTTAAATTGTTCAATTTCTACCGTTACCGAATAAGGCAATTCTTCACCGGTGAAACGCATTAATTTTTCACGGATAATTTCCGATGCCATAAAGCGTTGGGAACGGTCTGTTACGTACTCTTCAGGAAAATGATGCTCGCCCGGGCGTAACGATTCACGTACAAATTTTTGCAGAATATGGACGTTTTTACCACGTTGAGCCGAAATCGGGAGGATTTCTGCGAAATCAAATTTTTTTGAAAGCTCGGTAATATGTGGCAACAACTCTTCTTTTTCTTTGATATTGTCGATTTTGTTGATCGCCAACAAAACCGGAGCTTTTGCAGAGCGGAGCTTGTTCAACACCATTTCATCGTCATCCGTCCATTTTGTGCCTTCCACGACAAAAATGATTAAATCCACATCGCCAATCGCCGAGCTTGCTGCACGGTTCATTAAACGGTTAATGGCACGTTTTTCTTCAATGTGAAGACCCGGAGTATCCACATAAATCGCTTGGTATTGATCTTCGGTATGAATACCGACAATACGGTGGCGAGTGGTTTGAGCTTTGCGTGAGGTGATTGAAATTTTTTGCCCTAAAATTTTGTTTAATAAAGTCGATTTCCCAACATTCGGGCGACCAACAATGGCAATAAAGCCACAGTAGGTTTTGATTGGGATTTGGTTTTGTTCTGTCATTTGGTTTTCCTTTCATATAGATCCCCTTCTTTAGAAAGAAGGGAATTCGTTATTTCTTTGTTTTAATTACCGCTAGTACTTTTTCTGCTGCGTTTTGTTCGGCTTTACGGCGACTCGTGACGGTGCCGATAAAAATTTCATCGAGATTGATCACTTTGCAAGTAACACGGAAAGTTTGGTTATGGGCTTCGCCTTTAATATCTAATACATCATATTCAGGCAAGGGCAATTTTCTGCCCTGTAAAAACTCTTGCAGGCGGGTTTTTGGGTCTTTTTGTGAATCGTCTGGGCTGATTTCTTTTAATAAATCCGCATACCAATCCATCACTTTTGCCATTGCCTGATCCATATCTTGATCTAAATAGATAGCTGCAATTATGGCTTCTACACAGTCCGATAAAATAGATTCTCGGCGATGTCCGCCACTTTTTAGCTCACCCGGACCTAATTTTAGATATTCGCCTAAATCAAATTTACGGGCAATAATGGCTAAGGTTTGTTCACGCACAAGCGTTGCCCGCATACGGCTTAATTCTCCCTCGTTCGCTTTAGGGAATTTATCGTATAACGCTTTGCCGATAGTAAAATTTAAAATCGAATCGCCCAAAAATTCAAGGCGTTCATTATTTTTCGCCGCCGCACTACGGTGCGTTAAGGCTTGAGTGAGGTAATCAAGGTTATGAAATTGATAACCTAATTTTTTCTGTAATCGTTCGAGTTGCATAAATTCTTTATTTATTAAAGACTTAGGGGCGAATTACAATTCGCCCCTACACGACATTATTGAATAGTAGTAAACATTCTAGAAAAACGAAGCCCTGTAGGGAACTCGTTTGCTTTTTTATCTAAGCTGAGCCAGATAAAAGTTGCTTTACCTACAATGTTTTTCTCAGGTACAAAGCCCCAAAAACGGCTATCTTCACTGTTATCACGGTTATCGCCCATTACAAAGTAATGTCCTTCTGGCACAATCCACTCGCCTTCTGCTTGACCTTCTTGCTTGTAGAAATAAGGAGCATAGTTAAACGCCATCGGGTGATTTAAAATTTGATGCGTAACATCACCTTTTTCCATACGTTCCACTTGCATTTCACCGTGATAGAAGAACTCAGGG
>NZ_JBXGGI010000093.1:0-2764 GCF_056854775.1 Mannheimia sp. | reverse complement strand
CCGCCAAGTACAATATCCGTACCGCGACCAGCCATATTCGTTGCAATAGTTACTGCACCCGGTGCACCTGCTTCCGCCACAATTTCTGCTTCTTGGGCGTGGAATTTTGCATTTAATACATTGTGAGGAATACCCGCTTTGGTTAATTCTGCCGATAATAACTCCGATTTTTCTACCGATGCTGTCCCCACTAACACAGGTTGCTGGCGTTCCATACAATCTTTAATTTCAGTAATAATCGCCGCAAATTTTTCTGCTTCACTTTTGAACATTAAGTCAGTGCGATCTACACGGATAACCGGTCTGTTTGTTGGCACAACAACGGTATTTAAGCCGTAAATTTGTTGGAATTCAAAAGCTTCGGTATCTGCCGTACCTGTCATACCTGCTAATTTTTCGTATAGACGGAAATAGTTTTGGTAAGTAATAGAAGCAACGGTTTGGTTTTCGCCTTGAATATTCACACGCTCTTTTGCTTCAATCGCTTGATGTAGACCATCAGACCAGCGACGACCTGCCATTGTTCGCCCTGTGTGCTCGTCAATGATGACAATCTCGCCATCTTTTACAATGTAGTCCACATTGCGTTCAAACAATTTATGAGCACGCAACGCCGCACTAACGTGATGTAAAAGCGAAATACGAGCCGGGTGATACAAGCTCTCCCCTTCTTCCATCAAGCCCATTTGAGTAAGGAAATCCTCTACTTTCACCATACCACGCTCAGTTAAATGAGCCTGTTTGTTTTTCAGATCTAAAGTGAAATCACCCTCGCCTGTGTATTCTTCGGTATCTTCTTTATCTTGTGCGATCAAATGCGGAATAATTTGATCTACTGCTTGATAAATTTGAGTCGCATCTTCCGCTGGTCCTGAAATAATTAATGGCGTACGAGCTTCATCAATTAAGATAGAGTCCACCTCATCCACTAATGCGTAATGTAATTCACGTTGAAAACGCTCATTTCTATCGTGAGCTAAATTATCACGTAAGTAATCAAAACCTAATTCACTATTGGTTGAATAAGTAATATCTGCTTGGTATGCCGCACGTTTAACCTCCGGCGGTAAACCCGGAATGTTCACACCAACGGTTAAGCCTAAAAATTCAAATAATGGACGGTTAGTTTCCGCATCACGGCGAGCAAGGTAATCATTCACGGTTACAACGTGAACCCCTTTACCGGTTAAAGCATTTAAATAGCAAGGCAGAGTTGCAGTTAATGTTTTCCCTTCACCGGTACGCATTTCGGCAATATTACGCCCGGTTAAAACCATACCGCCAATGAGCTGTACATCAAACGGACGCATACCTAACACACGTTTACTCGCTTCTCGAACCGTTGCAAAGGCTTCAGGCAATAAACTGTCTAAGGTTGCCCCATCTGCTAAACGGAGTCTAAATTCAGCCGTTTTGGCTTTTAATTCTTCGTCAGATAGCTGTTCAAATGTCGGCTCAAGTTTATTAATTTGCACCACTCGTTTTCTTAAACGTTTTAGCGTACGGTCATTGCTTGAGCCAAAAATAGAGGTAAGTAATTTTGAAATCATTGTATTTTCCTAAATATAAATATTGTTAATTATTTGATTTTAAACGTTAAATTTATAGTTAGGCGTAAGGTCCTGCTCGGATTGGATAAATATTTTGTTTATCCAAGCGGTAAGATTTAGTAAAAAATTCGCAAAAATTGACCGCTTGTGGTTTAATTTCCACAATATCGTAGTTCAATTCTGCGATAAAAAGTGATTGTTGCTCTAGCTCATTCGTAGCTTGAGCATACTGAAGAAAAGATTGATTGATAACTGCTTCTTGCTCACTTTCATTTGGATTAACCACCTGAATTTCAGGTAACGCAAGCATCGCAACCATTCCGAAAAAAAGTTGCGACCAAAAAGGCGTTTTATGAAAGTGTTTAAAAAATAAGCTCATTAAGTTAAGATTAAATAAAAATTTAAGTGATTATACGCTAAATTTAATCAGAGTTATCAAATAATTGGGTCAAGTAACGTAAAATCAAGTATAAAAATAGAGATAAAGTAAATAATAGATGAAAAATTCAGCACCTAAAAAGATTAACGAAATTTTACAGAACTCCACTTTAAGTCGAATTGTCGAAAAGGCAAATTTTGTGAATGATTTAAACCAAAAAATTCAGAAAATCTTGCCGGAATCTTATCGTGGGCTTTACCGAGTGGCAAATTTAGTTGATAATCAACTCATTATTAATGTAAAAAGTGCAACCGTGAGGCAAGGTTTATTGTTACAACAAACTGCTCTGTTAGCACAGATACAAACCGATTTACCTGAAATAACCCAGCTTGAATTTAGAGTAAATCCGAGCGTTAAAATTTAAAAAGAGGAAAAGAATATGAAAAAAATCGCACTCATTGGATTTACCGCAACTATGCTAGGTGCGTGTTCATTGTTACCACAAAAAAGCGTAACAGGTACTTATGCAGGTGTATTTCCTTGTGCTGACTGCGAAAAAATTCAAGCACAGCTTACTCTAAACGCAGATAGAACTTATCAATACGATACTATCTATTTCAAAGATAAAAAAGAGTATTCTTACCGTGATAACGGCACATACACTTGGGAAGCAAACAAATCAAACGTTATCCGTTTAGAGCACGCTTCCGGTAATTTGGCATTCCAAGTTTCCGACCAATATGTTGAACTTTGCGATCCGAACGGTAATACGGTAAAAAGCACAAACAATTATAAATTGAATAAAATTCGTTAATATGCGATTAAAGGGATTCTT
>NZ_JBXGGI010000092.1:0-10292 GCF_056854775.1 Mannheimia sp. | reverse complement strand
AATGTTGCAATCCACCCTTGCCAAGAGAAATAGGCTGTGCCGACAACCGCATTTGCCATCGTACACCCACCGGTAAGAGCCGCCCCAATACCCATTAACACACCGCCGAATACGCTTTTACCGAAATCAGCGGTAGAAAGCGGTTTCCAGCGGAAATTACCTGAGAATTTAGCAGAGATAAACGAACCGAGAACGACGCCGATAACAAGATAAGTTCCCCAATTCAGATAGCGTTGTTGCCCAAGTGTGAGATATTGCAAGGCATTGCCAACAGGGATACTGAAGCTCAAACCAAATTCTCTCCCTGTTTCCGCACTCAATACCCAGCCTAAAATGCTGACAACACCCAATGAGAGTGCGGTAAAGTATGGAGACCAGATTTGCTGAAATGGCTGGCGAGGAACAAGCGGTTGATTTCTAAGATTTTTTTGCAAAGCAAAAAAGGTTAGCAAACACAGAGGTACTATCAAAAATAGAGGAGAAATACCGAGTGTCTGCGGAATTGTAACAAGTGAACTTTCCGTTTCTAACTGTGAAGCAACCCAGAACTTAAGTACACCTGTTTGAGTAGCAACCGTTGTAATGGCAAACACAATCAACGTGATGATTGCCGCAATCATTCCCTCCCCGGCACGATAAAGTTGCCCCGATACACAACGGTTTGCCACCCCCATCCCAATACCAAATAAAAATGCACCAAACAAGGTCGCCCAAATCGGCATTGGCGAGGTTGGAAATCGGATCAACCCCTGCTGCTCAAGTAGAAAAAAGCCAACAGATTGCACCGAAATAACAAGGAGAAGTGGAGAAAATGAAGCGAGATCACGCTTAAACACAATATTACGCAACTGACCAGACAAGCAAAATTGCCCTCGTTGCAAAATGATGCCAAGCAATAGCCCAACAAAAAGACCTGAAATCAACATAGATTAAACCTTAATACTAAATTGAATAATGTTTATTTGAACGGGGCTAATTTTAATTTAATTAGCCCCTGTAGATGGTGGAATTATACCAAAATATTTTTTGCAATAATATCGCCCATTTCTGAGGTTGAAAGCGGTTTGCTATCATCGGCTAAATCGGCGGTACGATAGCCATCTGCTAATGCTTTTTGAATTGCAGCTTCAATTGCATCTGCTGCTTCACCTAAGTTGAAGCTGTAGCGTAACATCATTGCCGCTGATAAAATTTGAGCAATCGGGTTGGCAATATTTTTTCCTGCGATGTCAGGGGCTGAACCGCCTGCCGGTTCATACAAACCAAAGCCTTGTTCATTTAAACTTGCTGAAGGTAACATTCCCATTGAGCCAGTAATCATTGCTGCTTCATCTGAAATAATATCGCCGAAGATGTTTGAACATAATAAAATATCGAACGATTCAGGGGCTTTGATAAGCTGCATTGTTACATTGTCAATATACATATGCTCAAGCGTAACTTCCGGATACTCTTTGGCAATTTCCGTTACAGTTTCACGCCATAAAATAGAGCTTTGTAATACGTTCGCTTTATCTACAGAAGTAACGTGTTTTTTACGTTTCATTGCAGATTCAAACGCAACTCGGGCGATACGTTCAATTTCATATTTATAATACACTTCGGTATCAAACGCACGGGTTTGTGAACCTTCGCCATCTCTGCCTTTTGGCTGACCGAAGTAAATTCCGCCTGTCAATTCACGCACTACCACCATATCAAACCCTTTTGCGGCAATATCTGCACGCAATGGGCAGAATTTTTCTAAGCCTTGATAAAGTGCCGCTGGGCGTAAGTTACAGAAAAGCGAAAAATGTTTACGCAGTGGCAATAATGAACCACGCTCAGGCTGCTCATCGGGCGGTAGATGCGTCCATTTTGGTCCACCTACCGATCCAAATAAAATCGCATCTGCTTCTTCACAACCTTTTAATGTATTTTCCGGAAGAGCTTTACCTTGTGCATCAATTGCTGCTCCGCCAATGTTGTATTCATTGAAATTTAATTTAAACCCGAATTTTTGCTGCGTTGCTTCAAGTACTTTGATGGCTTGAGCCATTACCTCAGGTCCGATCCCATCGCCGGCTAACACCGCAATATTGTAAGTTTGCATATAGTTCCTCTTAAAATTATCAGTATAAAATTCTGTTACATTCTGCCTGAAAACAATATTTTTTCAAATGCAATTTTGGCGAAATAGCGTAAAATAACCGCTTATTTGGAGATTTTTTGATGAAATTAACCGCTTGTAAAATACTCGTCCTACTCTCTTTGGTCGTTAATTTAAGTGCTTGTGGCACGATGATTAGCTTGGTCGAACAAGACTATAGCGTGTATGCAGGTGTAACCAGAGATTTCCAAGCAATGCAACAAGGTGGTATTTTAGCTGTGCTGGCAGTTGTTGATTTACCGTTGAGCTTTGTATTAGATACGCTGATGTTGCCCGTAACTCTCAGCCAATAACAAGCGGTCATATTTTAGGTTACTTTTGCAAATCGCTTGTTTTTATTCCTTCTCACTCAATTCTGCCACCACAAATGGCGTATTTTCGAGTTTATTTTTCAACAAATTCTGTTCTCTGAAATTAATCGGAAAATGGCAGGCAAATTCGTGTTGTTTTACTTTTACTAACGGTGGTTTGTTTATACACTTTTTCTGAGCAAAAGGACAACGTGGTCCTAAACGGCAGCCAATCGGCATTTCGTTTAACATTGGAACAGAGCCTCGTAGCGTATTTAAACTACTTTTAAACGCCAGCGGTTGAGAAAAATCGGGCGAGCTGTTGAGCAACACTCTGGTGTAGGGGTGGTAAGAAGATTCTAAAATGCTCTCTTTATCCGCAATTTCTACCGTTTGCCCACAGTAAAGCACATTATAAGAATCCACCCAGTTTTGGATACTTTTCATATCATTGCTAACCAGCAAAATCGATGTTCCCAGATTTTGATTCATACTGGAAAGCAGGCGATAAATTTGCAGTTGCGTGGTGGATTCCATAATATTAGTTGGCTCATCAGCCACTAATAAACGTGGTTGATTAGCCACCGCCATCGCTATCATTACTTTCTGTGCTTCGCCTTCAGTAATATCGACGGGGTAACTGTTCATAATATCTTGATGATCCCGAACACCCACACGGTGCAGTAGTTCAATTGCTTTTTTCTTTTTCCAGCCGAACCATTGCCACCATTTGCCTTTAAAATTAATCGCCTGCATTAGTTGTTTACCGATACGTTGGCTTGGGTCTAGGCTGGCTAGTGGATCTTGGAATACCATTGAAATATGATCGCCCACTAATTTCCGGCGTTCATTAGGGGTTAGTTTAAGCAACTCAATATCATCAAAGCGAAAACGGTCTGCACTAACAATCCATTCATCTTTTACAATGCCACAGATCACTTTCGCAATCAGACTTTTACCTGAGCCAGACTCTCCGACCAATCCGCAAATTTCGCCTTCATCAACAGTTAGATTGATGTTATCCACCATTTTCACTCGCCCTTTTGGTGTGTCGATTTCAATGCTTAAATGGCGAATATCCAGTAATGCCATAGTGTTCCTTAATGTGTAAAAGTTTTCTTAAAAATGCCCGCTTGTATCAGTTACGCATTGCGGTACTTTTCAAAAACATCGGTTAATCGAGTACCAAGCATTGTGATGGTAAAAATGCTGAACATAATGGCTAAGCCGGGCAGAATAACCGTCCAAGGGGCGATATAAATAAGCTCGATTGATTCTCGGATCATTGCTCCCCATTCCGGCGTTGGATTTTGAGCCCCTAACATAATAAAGCTCAAGGCACTAATATCCAGCACGGCAATCACAAAAATATGTGAAAGTTCTTTAATTGCTACTCCTGTTAAATTAGGGATAATCACTTCTTTGATTAAATACCAACGAGTTGCCCCATCTAACCTAAGAGTAACAATGTACTCTTTTTTCAATTGTTTTTCGGTAGCTTGATAAATTTTATGGATAAAATGCGGCAACATTGCCAAGAAAATAGCTAACATCGCATTCATCAAACTGGCGTCCATTAGTGTTGCGATAATAATCGCAATCAGCAAAATCGGCATAAATAAGAAAGTATCAAACAAATGGCTAATAAACCAAACCGATTTTCCTTTTTTCAAGCCTGCAAAAATGCCGATAACACCGCCGATGAGAGCAATCAACACAGTAATAATCAAGGCTGAACCAACGGTATAATAAAATCCGTACATAATTCGGCTGAGGATATCCCGTCCTAAATCATCTGTGCCGAGAAAGTAACGAATTTGCCCATTATCGTCCCAAGACGGAGGCATTAGTTCTAAGCCCACAAACTGTTCATTATAATTATACGGAGCGAGTAAACTGCCGAGAAAAACGAGCGTAAGTAGCACTAAAAACAGATAAAAACTCCCGAGAGCGATTTTATCTTGGCGGAAATATCGCCAAAATTTTTTAATTGATTCAGTTTCTCTAAACTGTTCCGGTTCTTTAATAAGAGCCATACCAATCCTTTTTCTCTGAAGGGTCTAACACTACCCGAATAAAGCCTGTAAACATATCCACAAACAATACAAAAACGCCAATAGCTACAACGCCTGCTGAAATCGCATTGTAATCTTGAATAGCAAGTGCATTAATTAACCAACGCCCAATGCCACTCCAGCTGAAAATATTTTCAATCAACATACCGAAAGCAAAAATCAGAATAAAGGTTCGGGCAATCATCGGTACAAGTGAAGGCAAGGTGTTACGAATAATATGCGTTGTCCAAATTCTAAACTGTGTCCAGCCTCTTGTTTTCGCAATTTTGATGTAATTTTGCTTCATTACATAAGCGGCTCTCGCTTGAGTAACGTGCATAATTTCAAGCGTTGCAGGAATCGCTAACACTAAGGTTGGTAAAGCTAAATGGTGCAACGCACTTTGTAACATTTTTAATTTATACGGACTGTCTGACAACCAAATATCCAATAACAAAAAACCTGTTACACTCTGTTTAGGATAAAGTGGGTGAATTTCCCCAATCGCAGAAATCGCCCATTGATTGAGTGAAGCATAATACATTAACACTAATGCCAGCCAAAATACCGGCACGGCTAAACTGAGTGAGCCTAAAATATTTAGCATTTTCCCAATCATATTTTTCTGCTGAGTAGCCGCAAAAAAGCCGAGTGGCACACCTACAATAAGCGAGAGTATTAACGCCGATAAGCAAAGTGTAATAGTCGCCGGGAATACTTGTAAAATCTGCTCGGTTAGTGGCTGCCCGTTGCTAAAACTAATGCCGAAATCGCCTTTTAATAAGGATTTCAGATAGTTAAAATACGCCCAGAACCAGTTTACATCAGTAAAATGATTTAGCGGATCTCGTAACAAAATATGAAAGCTGATAATAGATAGACAAATCAGCGTAATCAAAGTAAGAAATACTTTTCGGATAAAAGCTGTTAGCATACTAATTCCTTTCTTTGCTATCCGAACTCAAACGTAGTTCCGATAATTTCACCTGTCCGAAAGGCGAAATTTCTGCCTGTTGAATACCTTTTTTGACCACCAATACCCGATTTGCATTAATCAAAGGTAAAATCGGTAACTGCTCTTCCAGCAATTTTTGTGAAAAGGCATACAATAAGTTAGTCGATGCCGAATCATCACTTAAACGAGCCGTTTCTAACCAAAAATCAAAATCTTCATTACACCAATTTGATAAATTAGTTACGGTATCTGCGGTTTTACAACTTAATAAGGCAGACAGAAAACTGTTTGGATCAAGATCTGATGCCAGCCAACCGCCTAAAATCAAGTCATAATCTGCGGTTTTGCTTTCAAGTTGTTGCACTAAATAGGCTCGGCTTACTTGACGAATTTCCACCTCTAACGCTTGAGCCGCAAGGTCTGAACGGATCATCTCTGCCATTTTAATTGGGTGTGGATTATAAACCCGTTTTTCATCAATCACCCATAGGATCAAGCGGTGATCTTTTGCAAATTTTTTACCATTTTCGACCGCTTGTTCTCTTGGTTTTGGAAAGGTGTAAGGGTAACTCTCGCTGTTTTTTTCTGCCCATAATGCGGTAGGTAACACATTATCCGCCACTTCGCCTGTACCATAAAATAACTTTTCGGCTATGCGTTTTCGATTAATACTACTCGCAATTTGTTGGCGTAAGGGTAAATTTTGTCCAATCTCTTTTTGCATATTAAAGGCTAAATAAACTAAATTTGCCCCTTTGCTTTCAATTAATTGTTCATCAGTTAAAACCGAAAGTTGGCTCGGCTCAGGAAAGGCAACTACATTGCATTCATTATTCAAAAATTTCGCCATTCTGCCTGTTGCCTCAGTTGAAAAATCAACAATCATATTTTGAATATGAGCCTTTTTCCCCCAGTAATCGCTGTTCGGTTTTAATCTCACATAGTTATTGTTTTCATAGCTTTCAAGCTGATAAACACCTGTGCCAATAGGGAGAAGATCGAGCTGCACCAAGTTTTCATCAGCATTAAGTTGCAGGGCGTATTCTTTGGAAAGAATGACCGCATATTGGCTAGCTAAATGAGCCAATAACGAAGAATCTGGCTTGGTTAATTCAATTTTCACAATATGATTTGAAGACGAGCTAATATTAGCAATTTTGCCGGCTAAGCCCACACTCTCAAAATAAGGGAAATAAATCTGGCTTGTTGCTTTTTGATAAATATAGTTCTGGCGTTGATGGTGCAAAGCACGTTCAGCTGCCGTCTCAACTTCGGGTAAATCACTTTCTTTACCAATCATTCGCTTAAGCGAGAAAACCACATCTTCCGCATTTAATTTACGGGTCGGCGTAAACCAGCTTGTGGTGTGAAAAGCTACATTTTTTCTTAAACGTAACGTAATCACTAACCCATCATCACTGATGGAATAACTTTCGGCTAAAGCTGGCTCAAGGCGATTTTTCTTTGGGTTAAATTCAAATAACTTATCGTAAATTTGCTCTGTTACCACATTCATATTGGAACTCACGTCTGCCTTTTGGGGATTAAACGAGAAGCCCGATGAGGTAGTACAATAAACCAAGCTATTTTCCAATAACGGTTTAGGAATACTCGGTGCTGCACAAGCGGTCGAATTTAGACAAAAATTTGCAAAAACCGCTGAAAAAATGACCACTAGTTTATTCATCTTTATTTCCATTTTTGGTTAAGCCATATTGACGCAATTTATTTGCAACCGCTGTATGGGAAAGCCCCAGCCTTTGGGCTAATTTCCGTGTACTTGGATATTGTGCATAAAATTTTCGCAGTAGCTGAGCTTCGTATTGGTTCATCATCTCTTCTAAAGTTGCATTTTCCGGCTCAACATTGGTATCTTCTACCTCATCAGGCAAATTCAAATCTTTTACTGCCAAACGATAGCTAGGAGAAAGGGAACAAGCTCTATAAATCACATTGTAAAGCTCACGCAAATTGCCCGACCAGCGATAATTTTGCAAGGCTTGCAAGAAGGCTTCGTCGTATTCTAATTTACTCACGCCGAGCTGTTCGCTCACTTGAGCAATGAAGTAATCTGCCAGTAATGGGATATCCTCTTTTCGCTCACGCAATGGGGGTAAATCAAGGGTTAGCACGTTCAATCTGTGGTAAAGGTCTTCCCGTACTTTGCCCTCCGCAACGAGCTGAGATAAGGGTTTTTGCGAAGTGCAAATCACTCTGACATCAACTTGAATTTCTTTATCTTCTCCCACTCGGCGAAAAGAGCCATCATTTAAAAAACGGAGTAATTTTGCCTGCATTTCAAGTGATAACTCGGAGATGGAATCCAATAAAACTGTGCCGCCATTCGCATATTCAAAAAAACCAACCGCTTCACTACCATTACCACGATGCCCAAACATTTCTGTTTCGGCTTCTTCTTGAGGTAATCCGGCACAATTTACCGCAATGAATTTTTGCATTTTACGCGTACTAAAATTATGGCAAGCTTTTGCAAATAAATCTTTGCCTGTGCCTGTTTCGCCTTGAATCAGCAAAGGTGCATTAAGATTGGCAAATTTTTTTGCTTGAATAATGACTTCTTGGATTTTCGCAGATTTTCCAATAATCTTCTCGAAGCATTCTGGCTGTGCAGTCATATATTTTCCTTTCGTCGCAATGGCAAAATTTCGCTGATCATACCGCTATTTTTACTTTTTGGAAACTTTTGTTTACAATAAAAAGAGAGTTATTTGATCTAAGCCGATTTACAATATCAGCTGATTCTTCTAAACTTATCGCACTTTTGGCTGAGCAAGCGGTCTTAATAACAGATTTTTTTGCAAAAAGGAGCAAACAATGTATTTACAACAAATTAAAGCTGAACTTCAAGAAGCTGCCGATGTATTAGACAAATTTATGTCTGATGAAAATAATATTAAACTCATTCAAGAAGCAGCATTACTTATTGCGAATAGCTTTAAACAAGGCGGGAAAGTGATTTCTTGCGGCAATGGTGGTTCTCATTGTGATGCAATGCACTTTGCTGAAGAATTGACAGGTCGCTATCGTGAAAATCGCCCAGGCTACCCTGCAATTGCGATTTCTGATGTAAGTCATTTAAGCTGTGTAAGTAATGATTTTGGTTATGAGTTTGTTTTCTCCCGCTATTTAGAGGCAGTTGGGAAAAAAGGCGATGTATTATTTGGATTATCGACCTCAGGCAACTCTAAAAATGTATTAAATGCAATTAAAGTTGCAAAAGAGAAAGGAATGAAAGTCATTGCAATGACAGGTAAAGACGGCGGCGAAATGGTAGGACTTGCCGATGTAGAAATTCGTGTGCCGCATTTCCGCTATGCAGATCGCATTCAAGAAATCCACATTAAAGTGATTCATATTTTGATGATGCTCATTGAGTTTGAAATGGCAAAATCTGAATAATGATAAAAAAGGCGTTTTGATAAACGCCTTTTTAGACTACACTTCATCAATCACAAATTCAAACCAATCAATCACATCTTTTTCGTGAATGCCGTTCGAAATTAAGATGCCTGCATTTTTTACCGAATTAGGATCTTTTGAGATCAAAGGGTGCCAGTCATATAAAGGCTTTCCTTCATATAGCAAGCGATAAGCACACGTTTTCGGTAGCCAGCCAAAATCAGGTAAATTCTTTTTGGTTAGCTTGGTACAATCTTTCTCAATTTTGAAGCGTTCAGAATAATTAGTACAACGCCCGGTGTTTACATCTAACAAATTGCAAGCAACTGAAGTGTAGTAAAGCCGCTCTCGCTTACCTCTTCCTTGAATATATTTTCGATAACAGCATTTACCGCAACCATCACAAAGTGCTTCCCACTCTGCTTCATTCATTTCCAGCAGTGATTTTTCTTGCCAGAAATAAGGGGGTAATTCTTGTTGATGCGAAAACATAGTTAGCGAAGCACCACCGCCGTACCTGTTGCAACCACAATAAACATTCCTTTGTCGCCCCCCATAGATTGATATTCCATTGAAACACCCACTACGGCATTTGCACCAACTTTTTTCGCTTCTTTTTCTAACTCTGATAAGGCTTCTTTCCTTGCGGAATTTAATTTGCTTTCGTATGCACCTGAACGCCCACCGATTACATCGGTAATACCTGCTAAAAAATCACGTACAAAATTCGCACCGGACACGACTTCTCCAAATACTAAGCCTTTATATTCAATGATTTGTTTGCCTTCAATGATTGGTGTTGTGGTAATAATCATTATTTGTTTCCTCTTAATTGCTCTTTTAAGTGTGCTAATGCGATAGCTCGGTGTGAAATCGCTTTTTTCTCTTTGGTTTCTAGCTCTGCAAAGCTCAGATTTTTAGGCGGATAGAAAAAGAGGGAGTCATAACCAAAGCCATTTTCGCCTCTTTCTTCTGTTAAAATTTCGCCAAAACATTCCCCTAATGCAATATACGGTGTAGGGTCTGTTTCGTGTTTTAACAATACAATACAACTAACAAACTTCGCTAAACGATTTTCTTTATCTTTCATCGCAGCTAACAATTTTTTGCGGTTATCTGCATCTGTTGCTTGCTCTCCGGCATAACGAGAAGAATATAAACCCGGCTCACCACCCAATGCTTCAACGGCTAAGCCTGAATCATCAGCAATAGCCGGAAGCCCTGTTATTTTAGATGCAAATCGAGCTTTAATTAACGCATTTTCAACAAAGGTTAAGCCTGTTTCTTCCGGAGATTCAATACCAAATTCACTTTGGGCGATAACCTCAAACCCAAATTCAGCTAAGACATCCGCCATTTCTTTCACTTTACCTGCATTGCTCGTTGCAAGTACGATTTTTGTTTTTTCCATATTTTCCTTTTGT